>CAMWVK010000233.1 GCA_947177675.1 uncultured Mucispirillum sp. | reverse complement strand
TCTTAATATTTTAGAGAAAAGAGAATTTTATGAAATAATAGTAAAAAAGAATAAAAATATAAAAATAAAAACCAATAATTCTAGATTTTTAGAATCAGTATGCAGTATAAAAGATAATAGTAATATACAGTATAATCAAGCTGCAAAAATTCTTACTCTGAGAATACCATATAATCAAATTCTTTCAACAAAAAATAGTTTTGTAGATATTTTATCTATTTTAAAAAATAAATATACTAATCCAGCCCAAATGTTTTTTATCAAATTAGAAATAGAAATTATTCAATCATTTTCAGTTTTAGATAAATTTCGTGCTAATTTATCAGAAACAGCAGAAAAACGGTTACCAATAGATATAAATGCGTTATGTGAAATGTTATCATCTATTACACATAATTTTTATACAGAATATAAAGAATACCTTTCAACCAATCAGCTTATTAATAAAATCAACTTTAAAGGAGAGCAGGAATTTAATGAATACATACAAGCAAATATTAAGCCAGCTATGGAAAAAATAGAAAGCTATATATTAAGCTATTCAGAGAGAAAAGGAAAATATTTATTAACTAATTTATTTTTAACATTACTTATGCTTCCTATAGATATACTTTTGCTTGGTGTTGGTCTTGTTAGCACCCCACTTGGTGTTGGTCCATTACTTGCAAGTTTAGGGTTATTAGGTTTATATAATACATACGCTTTGCTGGACCTTTATTTTGACCATAAATCAACATCTAACGAACAGCAGGAAATCAATAATTTATTATCAGATTTATATTTTACAGTATTACTGCAGTCTTTTGGCAACAGTTTAAAGCCATTAATGGAATATGAATATAAAATCAGGGGTAATTATATCCATACAGAAAATTCTATTTCAATATACAGTTCATATAATCCATTAAATATATATAAAAATCATGACATACCAACATATAATATAAACTACAAATATAATGAAGATATTCAAAAAGACAGCACTTTTTCATCAGTTTTTAATGAAATATATATAGAGAATGAAAATGCAGGTAAGAAATTAAGACAAATACATGATAGATTTATAGAGCTTTATCAAGAGAAGAAACACGAAATATTTAATGAAAGCATAAGTAATCTTTCACAAATTTTATATGTAGAAACACCATTATATACCACCCCTCTTTTAAGCTATTATTTAAGTAACAAAGTAAACAGTAATATGCATAAAAATATTACAAACTACTGCAATGTTATTATTTTTACAAATTCTCTTTTATCTGGTAAAAGTTCATCTGTCAAGTATGAACTAACAGATAAGTTTACATTAAGTCCAGAATATCACATTAGTTATGGAGCAGGTGCAGAAGATTATAGAAGAAATTATGGTATGTATGATTATGTAGATTATGATTTAATGATAAATAAAGAGAGAGAAGAAGCATCAAAAATTTTTCCTATGTTTTTTTCGTGTTTTAAATATAAAGAAAAAAATAATTATATAGATAATATATTATCAAAGATAGAAAAAATATATAATACCTATTATGGTTTATTAAGTAAGCTTGTAAAAAAGATAGAACAATATGATATATTTATTTTATCAAAAAAATCTATTGTAAAAAGAATACAGGAAAACCAAAACATATTACAGTCTGACTATGAGTTTTTTATATTTAAGCAGGATAAAATGGAATATAAAAAGAAAATCCCATATATTATAAAATATATAGTTACTTATTTTACATACTACAATGAAATATTAAATTTTATCAATAAAAAAGCCTTATTAGATGATGATTTAAATATCCATTTAAATAATTTATATAACCTAACAATTAATGCATATCAATCTGTCAGTTATTTTTATACAAATGAGCAGCTTGATGATTATGATATGTATGATGAGTATAAAGATTTTATAAAAGACCAGATATATGAATACCTTGATAAACTATTTCATGAATTTTGTATTTGTTCTAAATATGGCATTGCTCTTGTTTTCCCATATGGTATAGAATATTTTTCGTATAAAGATATTACGCATACTTTTATTCTTGTAAACTTTAATATTTATGATGAATATAATTCATATTTTAACAAATTTCATCAGTTTACTGAATATTACCTTAATTATAAAAACATGCTTATAGAAAGAATAAACTTAAATATACAAGAAAAAAATACAGATAATATTAATTTTAGTAATATATGTAAAAATATATTAGATTTATCATTAAGTATATTAAAAAAACTGGTTTTTGTTATATTATTTTATTCGGATACAACACGCAATAAATTAAAACAATTATACGATAATATAGAATTAAACAAGAAATATGATTTTGAAGGAGAGTTTGAATATGGTATAGTATATAGTTTTTTAATATCCCAAGCAGCATTTAAACAACTTGATATAAATGCTGAATTATATAATATTATAAAAAAATATATATCTTATGAAGTATTTATGCAATATGTAACAACTGAGTATCCAGTAAATAAAAATCTTTATGATGATTGTAAAGAGCATACTTTAAGCACAATAATACAATCTTGTAATTTTTTTCAAGATGAGACAATCAGTAGAAAATATAAATCACCTCTATTACTTTTTTTTAAGTTTCTTCTTAACCACTATAAAATTGACACAATATTAACAAAGAACGATAATACAATATCACAAAGGGAAATAAAAATTGATATAGAAGGTAAAGATATACTTGCAGAAATGCTTTTTAATGCAGATACTATTTATAATATAAATAAAGATATTCAAACAGGCAATAAAGCTGGTGTTAAAAGAAATTTATTATTTATTCCTAAATTATTGGCTGGTATTATTATAGATAATATTTTTCAATGTATTTATAATATTCCAGACAAAGAAAAACTTAAAAAATATATTAGTTTATATGATTATATGCATATAGATAATAAGTTTTTACCACCACATACAGTAATAAACCAGCATACAGTATGTATGCCTATTGACATAACAAATAATTTTAGTATATTTGATAACAGTTTTATATTATTTGGCGATAAAAATATGGATATTAACTCATTAATTAATGCATATAGTTTATATGCTAATATTAATGATGCAGATAAAGCAAGGGCAATATTTAAAGAAAGGATAAAAACATATCTTACAGGCGAATATGTAAAAGGTTTAAATAATGTATTATTAGAGAAATATGCAAAAGAGCATAACAATAATAATATTCATGGAGCAGGTGCAGTTAAAGCATGGAACTATATAGCAAAGAAACATAAAGACTGTAAAGAAGATGAGCCCCTTGATATAAATATAGAAACTATTAAGCAAATGCTTGGCTTAAAAGATGAAAAACCTTTAAATATAACAGATAGTAAAGAAACATATACAAGTGATAGTAAAAAAGAAGATGATGAAATAATAGATACCCCTGCCACAACTGTTGCAAAAAGCTTTTATCAGGCAGTATGTTTTGCAGAAGGTTATAAGCCAGATTTTGATTTAGTGCCAAAAAAAGTAAAAGCTGTTCAAAGTGATAGTAAAAAGACAGAAAAAAGAAATTCATCTTTTGCAGAAAGTCTGCATGAAATAGCCCGCCAGAATTTAAGAAGTGCATATATGCAGGTAGAAAG
>CAMWVK010000232.1 GCA_947177675.1 uncultured Mucispirillum sp. | reverse complement strand
ATTAATGGATATTATAAATATAAATATAATGGCAGAAGAAGATTGTTTGATACCATCTTATGAAACAGTTGGTGCAAGCGGTGCTGATTTAAAATCAAAAGAAGATGGCATATTAAATTCAGGGGAAAGAAGGCTTGTAAAAACAGGTGTTTTTATAGAGCTGCCCATAGGGTATGAGGCACAAGTTAGGCCAAGAAGCGGGCTGGCTTTAAAACATGGCATTACTATGCTTAACAGCCCTGGTACAATTGATAGTGACTACCGCGGAGAAATCGGTGTTATAATGATAAATCACGGTAGTGAGCCTTTTGTATATAAAAAAGGGGATAGAATAGCTCAGCTGGTTATATCAAAATACAGTAGAGCAGAATTCAAAATTACTTCATCTTTAACAGAAACTGTAAGAGGTGCAGGTGGTTTTGGTCATACAGGTAAATAAATAAAATAATGTAAATTGCGAAATATGGAGGAATAATGAATATTCGTGAGTATGAAGTAAAAGTGCAGCTCCCTGCAGAGCTGAAACCGTTGGAAACAATGGCTTATAATCTTTGGTTTGCATGGAACTCTCCTGCAACAGCTCTTTATAAAAATATTAATGAAAAACTCTGGGAAGAATCTGAGCATAATCCACTTGCTGTTATTTCAGCACTTACTATGGATGACTGTAAATACTTAATGGATGATGATGTATTTATGGCAAGTTTAAATGATGTATATGAAAATTTTCAACAGTATATGTCACTGCCTCGCTGGTTTACTAAAGCCCATAAAAACGCATCTGATATGCTTGTTGCTTATTTTTCTGCAGAGTATGGCATACATGAATCTGTTCAGCTTTATTCTGGCGGTTTAGGTATTTTATCTGGCGACCACTGTAAATCAACTTCTGATATGGGGATACCTCTTGTAGCAGTTGGATTGCTTTACAGAAATGGTTATTTTCACCAGTATATGAGTTCAGATGGCTGGCAGCAGGAACGCTATCCATATAATGAATTTTATCTTATGCCTCTTACTAGAGCAGAGGATAAAAATGGCAAACAAATTACTCTTGAAATGAAAATTGGCGAAAGAAATGTTAAAATAAGAGTGTGGAAATTAAGAGTAGGTTTAATGGAAATTGTTCTTTTAGATACTGATGTTCCGGAAAACCACCCAGATGATAGAATTATTACAGGTAAGCTGTATGATGGTGACAGCAATATGCGTATCCGTCAGGAAATAGTGCTTGGTGTTGCTGGTGTTAGAGCATTAGCGGCAATGGGTTTACAGCCAACAGTTTACCATTTAAATGAAGGTCATCCTGCATTTGTTTCTATTGAGCGTTTAAAACAGCTTATAGAGCAGGGCATAGATTTCCGCCTTGCAACAGAAATTGTTCGTAAAAGCACTCTTTTTACTACTCACACACCTGTTCCTGCTGGATTTGATGTTTTTAGTATTGACCAAATTAAACAATATTTAAGCGGTATTTATGAGCCTGTTGGTATCAACTTAAATATGCTTATGAGTTTTGGCAGAAAAGATAGAAGCAATACTGATGAGCCATTTAATATGGCTGTATGCGGAATTAACCTTTCTACATATAGAAATGGTGTTGCTAAACTTCATGGTAAAGTAAGCCGTGAAATGTTTCATTCTATGTGGTCTCAGGCTATTTTATCACAAGTGCCAATAGGGCATGTAACAAATGGTGTGCATTTACCTACATTTATGTCAAGTGATATGAAAAATATTCTTTCCCGCTATGTATCAGAAGACTGGTCATCTAAACCTTATGATTTTGATATATGGGAAAAAGTTAATAATATTCCTGATAATGTTTTATTTGATATGAAATGCAACCAAAGGGAACGCCTCGTATCATTTATCCGCAGAACTACAAAAGAAACTATCCGTAAGAATGGTGGTAGTGCAAGTGAATTATTAGCGGCAGATGATATTTTAAACCCAAATGCTTTAACAATAGGTTTTGCAAGAAGATTTGCAACATATAAACGCGGTTATCTTTTATTTATGGATGAAGAAAGGTTGAAAAGACTTTTCAGTAATCCAGAAAGACCTATTCAGTTTATTATTGCAGGTAAAGCTCACCCAAAAGATAATGAAGGTAAAGAAATTATCAAAAAAATTATACATATAGCTAAAAAACCAGAGTTTCGCAAACATATTGTATTTATTGAAGACTACGATATAGAAGTAGCACGCTATATGACTCGTGGTGTAGATATATGGCTTAATAACCCACGCAGACCTATGGAAGCTTCTGGAACATCTGGTATGAAAGCAAGTGCTAATGGTGCATTAAACTTATCTATTTTAGACGGCTGGTGGGATGAAGGCTTTAATGCTAAAAATGGCTGGGCAATTGGTGCTGGTGAAGAATATCCAGATAACGGATACCAAGACTATGTAGAGAGTATGGAAATTTATAATACTCTTGAAAAAGATATTATTCCAGTTTTCTATGCAAAAGATAAATCAGGTATGCCTAGAGAATGGCTGAAAATGGTTAAAGAAAACTTAAGAACAGTTCCTAGCTATTTTAATACATCAAGAATGTTGATGGATTATGCTAACCAGTATTATGTGCCTCTTCATAAATTACAAAAAGAATTTAATGCAAATAACTATGAAGAAGCTAAAAAATACCTTGACTGGTATAACCAAATATTAGACAGATGGGATGGTGTATCATTTGTCAGCTCAGAAGTAGATACTCCAAAAGGTTTTACCCCTGGTGAAACTGTAAAATTTAAAGCTCAGGTAAATACTAACGGCACAGATGCTGAACATTTAGGTGTATTTGCTGTTGTAGAATATGATGGGGAAAGCGGCAGCTTAAAAGACCCTGAATTTATTCGCTTAAATCAGGAAAAAAGCAGCGATATGTTTAGTGCATCATATATGTTAACTCGTTCTGGTAAATTAAAAGTTGGATTTTTAGTAACACCTTTCCACAGGTTCTTAAAAAATCCATTTGAGTTGAATAAAGCTAAATGGGCATAATATGAGCGAAAAATTATATCTGCCATATTCTGATGGCTGTTTTGTATGTGGTCATAATAATGTTCATGGTCTGCAGGTGCAGTTTTATGTGCAGGATAACAATGTTAAAGTGGACTTAAATTTTGCACCACATTTTAACAGTTTTCCGCATATAACTCATGGTGGTGTATTATCATCAATACTTGATGAGGCTATGGGATGGTCTGCCTTTATATTTTCTGATATAGAAACATTTCTCTTTACTAGAGAATTAAGTGTTACATATAAAAGCAATGCACTTATTGGCAAGCCATTACTTTTAACAGCAGAATATATTGGGGCAGAGCGTGGTGGTATGTTTTCTGCAAAAGGTAAGATTACTGATATGGATGGCAAAATAATAACTGCTGCCAAAGGGCTTTTCTTCCCTACATCTAAAGAAAAAATGATGGAAACTATACCACATCTTTCATTTTTAGATGAACTTATATATCATCCTAAGTCAGTTAAATACTGTAAGTTATAAAACTAAATATAATTAATGAATTGGCCCGCTTATTGATGCGGGCTGATATTTTTTAATACAGTATGTATGTTTTATTTATCCTGTTTTTTTAAAATCATTTATAAATTGTTTTATTTGGAGTAAAAAATAATGGTATATTATTCAGAAATTTTAGGCAGATTTGATTTTGCAGAA
>CAMWVK010000231.1 GCA_947177675.1 uncultured Mucispirillum sp. | reverse complement strand
CTAGTGGGCTCTGAGATGTGTATAAGATTCAGGTATTAAACCCATCACAAGATAAATATGATAATTTAATGCAGTTAAAAAGTGATGCAGAAAACAGTTTAAACAACATGGAAACACTGCTTCAAGACAAGTATAAAGCCTCACTTGTATCAGAAGTAACAGCTGTTTTTCCTGAATTTAAAGAAGCAGTTAATACATACATTACCACAGCAACACATCAAGTTCAAATCCGTAATAATATTGTGCCTAAAGAAAAAGAATTTATTAAAACTGTAGATGAATTTTTAACAGAATCTGAAAATTTAAGAGCATCTGTTACAAATGTAATTAAAAATAACATTAGTAATGATGAGGTGGCTCTCAGATATTTTGAAAACTATTCTCGTATTGCCACTATTTCGGTAGATACTGCATTAGTATATGAAATATTTTCAACAGTAAGATATACAGGCAGTATTACAGAACTTGCAAAAATACAAAAATTAATACAGGAAGTAAGTAATGAATTATCTGCTGTAAAAAATAATATTGTAAACAGAGCTTCTCTTAATATAATTGATAAAATGATTAATAATATAAACAAAAATGAGAAAACATATAAAGAAATAGTAGCAGCTTATGAATTAAGAGCATCAGCTAATGAGCAAAGGAATAATGCTGTAAATATTCTTACTGGTATTAATCATTCAATTTCAAATTCCATTAATACTATTATATCAAATAAAACCCATTATGCTGAACGGTCTCTTGCTGGAGCTATGTATGTAATCATTACCATACTTCTTATTACAGTAGCCATAATTGCTGCAGCTATTCTTATTACTTACATATCTATTATAAAGCCTTTACATACTTTTATTAACTCTTCAAGAGAATTAACAAGTGGCGATAGAGACTTAACTATCAGGATACAGACTAAAAACAATGATGAAATGTCAGATTTAGCAAAATATTTAAATATTTTTATAGCTAATGTGCAGGAAATAGTTAATGAAGTTAAAAATTCTACAAACGAAGTAGCCTCAGGAAACAGCCAGCTAGCCGCAACTATTGAAGAACTTTCTGCTACCTTTAATGCTCAAACCGAACAGGTTAATAGTATTGTTATAGATATGAATGATATTCAAGGTCAGTCGCAGGATGCTACAAATGAATTAAACTCTGCACTACAGGTAATTAATACTACTACAGAATCTACACAAAATGGACAAAATTCATTAGCTGAAATTAAAAACACTATGCTTGATATTAATACAAAAACAACACATTTATCAGATACCATTAATAACCTTTTAGAAAGCTCCTCACAGATTGGAGAAATATTAACTGTTATCAATGATATTGCAGACCAGACTAACCTTTTAGCCCTTAATGCAGCAATAGAAGCAGCAAGAGCTGGAGAAGCGGGCAGAGGCTTTGCAGTAGTTGCTGATGAGGTAAGAAAACTTGCAGAAAGAACTACTAAAGCTACAAGCGAAATAGAAAATATTATATCTACACTGCAGCAGGAATCAGAGCGAGCTTCACAGGAAATGGAATCTGCATCATTAAGTGTTACAAATGGAGTAGAAGTAATAGAAACAACAACATCATCTTTTTCTGAAGTTGTTGGCGGTGTAAATAATGTAGCTAATTCTACTTATCAGTTAATGGAAGGTTTTAATGTGCAGCACCAGACAGTTCAAAGTGTAACAGATAAAACTCAAACAATCGCAAGCGGTATTGAAGAAAGTAATGCTGCTGTAAATGAAATATCTATTACTGTTGACCATCTTCAACAAAGAACAGAAGCATTAAAAAGGCTTGTTGGCCAGTTTAAATGCTAAAATTTTCAAAGTTAAGTTTTTACATTTAAACCCTGTCTGTATATAATAAATATACAGACAGGAAAGAAAAATTTTAAAACAATTTAATCAACTATTGCATTTTTTTCAATACAAGCTATAATCATATAAATATAAAAATTTTATAGGGATTGTTTATGACACAAGAAGAATTAGTTACAAAAGCAGAAAGTCTTTATAATATTGGAGAATGCAGTGAAGTTATCTCACTTATACAGTCACTTCCAGAAGAACAGAAAACTTATAATCTGCTTTATCTGCTGGCACTTTCTTATAGTGATAATCTTGAAGGCGATGATGATGATAACCAGCATCGTGCATTAAAAATCCTTGAAAAAATATCTGACCAAGGTGAGTTTGATTTAAATTGGCTTTATCTTACAGGCAAAGTCTACTTTACTATAAGTCAGGAAGAATATGCCATTGAATACTTTGATAAAATTACAAAAGTAGTCAAAAATGATAAGGAAATTGCAGAATTAATGAATATGCAGCACTTTATAGACAACTGCAGAGAATTATTATTTAATAGAGCATTAGCTGTTATGTTTGTTAGCTTAAAAGAAGCATCAAAAGATGAAAAAATTACTATATGCAATATTGAAAATAATGAACTTGAATTCATGTTTCCAAAATATAATATTCATCTAAAAATAGAAATAAGCCACATGCACAGAAGTGGAGCAAGACTTACATTTGAAGTGATATTTCCAAATAACAGCATAAAAACATACCGCATTGATGGCGATTCTACTACTTATGAAAATGGTATTGCTAATGCTATAAACAGATTTTCAGAAGCAATTAATCTAGAACTCAAAGAGTACTGTAAATAGCTTTATGAAACAAACTATTTTGAAACAAATAGAAAAACTGCATGATAAAGAAAAACATGCAGAAATTATAAATCTTCTTGAAAACAGTAATGAACCTCTTGATTATGAGCTTATCTGTCTTTTAGCTAGAGCATACTGTAATATGCCTGTTATGACAGATGACAATGATAAATATATAAATAAAGGGCTTTCACTTTTGCTTTCTGTAAAAGATACAGGCAAAAATGATCCTCTTTGGAATTATCGTGCTGGCTTTGCTTATTTTTATGCAGATAAGGAAGAAAAGGCTCTAAAATATTTCAAAAAAGCAGTTGAACTTATTCCAAAAACAAAAGAAAGTGCGGTAAAATGGCGTGACTTTAACATTGGATATTTTATAGGCGAATGTGAAGATATTATAAAAGCTAAACAAATAAAAGATAAATTTGGCACAGGTGAAAATGCTTCAGAAAAAGATATTCTTGATTTTATCCTTTTTAACCTGCTGCATAGAAGTCTCCCTCAGGAAGATATTGTTACAGATAACAGCATATATGTTCCAGAATGGATGCTTGTAATAAGACCAGTCATTATTGCATTTGATAATGAAAAAATAGAGATAGAATGGAATATTACATGTCCAGTATTTGATAACAGCATAAAAGAATTCACTTTTGGAGCTGGTGAAAATTTACATGAAGCAGTTTTTATTGCTACAAGCACCTTTACTGCATCTTTACTGCAAACAGTTAAAAGTATATTGTCAAAAAACTCTGCAAAACTTACTTATTCATCTGAATTTAATGGGCATTATCATAACTGGGATGTATATTATAACCCCCTGCTTGTTGCACGAGATGAAATGCAGTCTGGAAGACTTGATGATTTAATATTCTGGAATCAGATTGAAAATATACTTTATAAATATCTTGGTAACCAAAAATCTGTATGTGTTAAAATATATACTGCAAAATTTGCAGACAATATTATAAGCGAGTGCTGCATTGATGATATTTATATTAATGAACTTAGTAATATAATAGGAGAC
>CAMWVK010000230.1 GCA_947177675.1 uncultured Mucispirillum sp. | reverse complement strand
AATTTACATTTTTAACATAGATTAGAATGTATATTATATGATTTTCTTCATTTAAAAATGATTTAGAATTAAAGATGGCTCTAAACTAGCATTTTTTCTATTGAGAATATGTTTATGTAACAAAATATATCTAATCACAGATTTTATGCTAAATATAAAATATGATATATATCTAAAAAATAGAGTAAAGCAGATAAGAGATATGATACAGGGCTGCTTTAAGCAGCCCTGATATTTTATAAAAGATTTAATTTTTTCATATCTTCTATTAATGTTTTAACAGCATTAACAGACTTATCAAAAAGAGCCTGTTCTTCAGCATTTAAAGTTAATTCAACAATTTTTTCAACACCTTTACCACCAAGTATTGCAGGAACACCTACATAGTAGCCATCAACACCATATTCACCATCAAGGTATGCACAAACTGCTAAAACTCTTTTTTGATCTTTAATAATAGCTTCTGCCATTTCAATGGCTGAGGCAGCTGGAGAATAGAAAGCAGAGCCAGTTTTTAATAATGCAACAACTTCGCCGCCTGCTTTTGCTGTTCTTTCAATTATTTTATCCATAACTTCTTTAGCTTTTTCTTTGCTGCCGTATTTGCGTTCAAAAAGTTCAAGAGCAGGGATACCTGCAACATTTGCATATCTAACAAGTGGAACCATAGTGTCGCCGTGACCGCCTAAAACTAATGCACTTACATCTTTAACAGAAACACCTAATTCCCATGCAATAAAAGAAGCAAAACGAGAAGAGTCAAGAACACCAGCCTGTCCTAATACTCTGTTTGCTGGAAAACCTGTAACTTGACACATAAGAGTAACCATTGCATCAAGTGGGTTAGAAATAACAATAACATAAGCATCTGGTGCATATTTTTTAATATTTTCACCAACAGTTTTAATGATACCAGAGTTAATTCCTAAAAGGTCATCACGGCTCATGCCAGGTTTTCTTGGCACACCTGAAGTGACAATAACAACACCTGCACCTTCAATGTCTTTATAGTCATTTGTACCAGTAACAGAAACATCAAAATGGTCAGTTTTAGAAGCCTCAGAAATATCTAATGTTTTGCCTTGTGGTAAGTTTTCAACAATATCAAGCATAACAACATCGCCAAGCTCCCTTTTTGCAATAAGTTGTGCCATTACACCACCAATTTGTCCGCCACCAATAAGAGCGATTTTAGGTCTTTTAAATTCCATAGAATAAGCCTCCTTTTAGACTTTAATATAATGCAATTTTATTTTAGAAATATCTTCTGATTGCAACTACTATATTAATCCAACTTATTAAAATAGTCTAATAAAAAATTAAAAAAAATAAAAATATTTTTTTTATGTTAAAAAAGTTATTGATAATTCATTTAAAATACATATTTTATCAGAACTTATAAAAACAGATGTTTTAATTATAAATTAATGAAAGGTGCTTGAATAAATAATAAATTAATGTTATAATTAACAAAATAAAGCAATAAATATAGAGAGGGATATATGGAGCTGAAAACACAGATTTTAGAAATGATACGCTTATCATCTACAAATCTTTCTGCAGATGTAGAAAAAGCAATAATTGATGCTGCAGCAAAAGAAGATGAAGGCAGCCCTGCAAAAAATGCTTTCAATACTATTATTGAAAACATTAAGCTTGCAAGGCAGCAGTCTACACCAATATGTCAGGATACCGGTGCATTAATATTTTATGTAGACTATAAAGCTGGCGGAGAAGAAAAAGTATATATTGAAGCCATTCAGGAAGCTGTAAAAGCTGCTACTACAAAACAATATCTTCGTCCAAATGCTGTTGACCCTGTTACTGGTAAAAATAGTGGCAACAATACTGGTACAAATGCACCATATATTCACTTTCACCAGTGGGATAAAGATTATACACGCATACGATTTATGCAGAAAGGCGGCGGCTGTGAAAACTGCGGCACTCAGTATAGACTGCCTGATATAACTCTTGGAGCAGGCAGAGATTTAAAAGGGGTAAGAAAATGTATTATTGATGCAATCTATAATGCACAAGGTCAGGGATGTGCACCTGGTATAATTGGTGTTGGTATAGGCGGTGATAGAGCATTATCACATATTCTTGCAAAAGAGCAGCTTTTTAGAAAAATGGGGGAAAGAAATATTGACCCAGAAATTGCAGTATTGGAAGAAAATATATTAAAAGATATTAATAAATTAGGTATAGGTCCTATGGGGTTTGGAGGCAAGACTACAGCACTTGAAGTATTTATTGGTTATCAGCACCGTCATCCTGCTACATTCTATGTTTCTATTGCCTATATGTGCTGGGCAAATAGAAGAAAAATGATGACTATTAAAGACGGCGAGGTGACTTATGCTTAAAATTACTACTCCAATATCAGAAGAAACTATAAAATCATTAAAAGTAGGTGATTCTGTATTACTTTCAGGCAGAATAGTTACAGCAAGAGATGCTGCTCATAAATTAATGGTGGAAGAAAAACCTGATTTTATCAGGGAATATTTAAAAGATGCAGTAATCTATCACTGCGGTCCAGTTGTTAAGCAGGATGCAAAAGGCGAATGGTCATTTGTATCTGCAGGACCTACAACTTCATCAAGGGAAGAACCATACCAAAGCACAGTTATTGGTGAATATGGAGTTCGTGCAGTAATAGGTAAAGGTGGAATGGGTCCTAAAACTCTTGCAGGTTTAAAAGAACACGGAGCAGTATATCTGCATGCAATAGGCGGCTCTGGCTCATTAACTGCATCAAGAGTTAAAAAAGTAGAAAAAGTTTTTATGGTGGAAGAATTTGGCACACCTGAAGCTTTTTGGGTAATTGATGTGGAAGATTTTCCAGTAATTGTTACAATGGATTCTCACGGCAACAGTCTTCATGCAAACATATTAGAAGAAAGCGGCAAGGTTTATAAAGAGCTGCTTGGCAAATAGAAATAAGTAAATTTAAGCGGTATAGGTTATGCTTATACCGCTTTTTTAAGGACTTAATTTATGAATTTAAATGAGATAAAAAATAAATTGCAGGCTGGTTATGATAAAGATAATGCAGCATTTTTTTCAAAAGTATCACCTGATGCTAAAAATGTAACTGGGGTGCGTGTGCCATATTTAAGAAAGCTTGCAAAGGAAATAATAAAAGATGATGTAAAAAATTTTCTTGATAACTATAATGTAGAAACTCATGAAGAATTTCTGCTTAAAGGTATAGTAATTGGCATCTCTAAACTTTCTTTGGAAGAAAAATTTGCTTATCTTGAAAAGTTTGTGCCTGAAATATATGACTGGTCAGGCTGTGATATAGTTATTTCATCATTTAAATTTAAAGACAACGAATTAAGCAGAGTATATGATTTTATATTAAGATACAGATATTCTAACTATGAATATGAAACAAGATTTATGATAATAATGCTTTTTAATTTTATAAAAGCAGACTATCTTGATAAAATAAAAGAAATACTTGAAACAGAGAAGTTTGATAAATATTATTCACAAATGGCTGCAGCATGGCTTATATCTGCAATGTTCATAAAATACAGAGATTACACATTATCATATCTTAATAATAACAGTCTTGATAACTTTACATATAATAAGGCTTTGCAGAAAATAAGAGAATCTAATAGAGTAATAAAAGAAGATAAAGAGCTTGTAAAAAAAATGAAACGAAAATAAATATAACTGTTTTTAAAATAATAAATCAAACTGCTA
>CAMWVK010000229.1 GCA_947177675.1 uncultured Mucispirillum sp. | reverse complement strand
TTCATTTGCAATAATGTCATAAGAAGCTAAAAATGAAAAACATTCGCTTTCTTTTATATTTTTTGTTTCTTTATTATTTAGAATAACCTGCTTTCCATTACCAGTTATAAAATAAGACATATCATCACTTTTATAAAGGATACCTTTTAACTGACCTTCATCATTTAAAACAATTTCCCCATTAAGAGACAACTTTTCACTGCTTTGTTTATAAGAAACAAAAAGCTGATGATTTACACCATATTTTTGAATGTTTGATTTTTCATAGCCTGCTTTTAAAAGAAACCTGTCTGCAGAATAACACTTTGAAACTGGTTCAGAAAATACAGTAAATGGAATAAAAAAACATATAAAAATAGTTAGAATATATACTTTAAACATATTATGCTCCATCACTACATACTATATGTAAACATTAAAGTATGGAATATACAATGTCAAACATAAATTAACCTGTTTAGACAGTTAAAGCAGTAATATATTATTTTTTTTCCAAATTAAGCTTTTAAAATAAATTTTTTTATGCTATTCTTACAAAGATTTTAATATAAAAGGTTACTAAACTATGAAAAATAAAATTTTATTGCTCATATTTATACTTATATTCGTCCTTGCTGCTGGTTGTAATAAACAAGCAGCAGACAATGATGACAATAATATTTCCTTTAAAGTAGGCATTGCTGTTATAAACAACCACCCTGCTCTGCTTGAAATAGAAAAAGGAATAATTGATGAGCTGAAAGCTCAAAACATAAATATTATTATAGACAGTCAGAATGCTAATAATGATACAAATATTATTAATGCTATTGCTTCTAAATTTGCAGCAGATAAAAAAGACTTATCTATAGGTATTGCAACACCCGCAGCAGTTGCTCTTGCAAACAGCATTACAGACAGACCAGTTCTTTTTGCAACAGTAAATGACCCAATAGGTGCAGGACTTGTTGACAGTCTTGATAAAGGTAAAAATAATGTAACAGGACTTTCTGATGCACTGCCTATTAAAGAGCATTTAAAAATATACCATTCTATATACCCATTTAAAAAACTTGGCTTTATATATAATGGTGCAGAAAAGAACTCTATTACAATGCTTAAAATCACTCAAAAAGTATGTGATGAAATGGGTATAGAGCTACTGCCTATAACAATATATAACCCTGCAGAAGTGAATATGGCGGCACAAAGTCTTGTTTCAAGAGTTGATGCTTTTTATGTAGTAACAGATAATACTCTGGTTGCTGGAATAACTGCATTAATAACTGCTGCAGCAAATAATAAGAAACCTGTATTTTCAGAAGATTATACATCAGCAGTTAATGGTGGTATTTTATATGCAATTGGATTTGATTACTATAAAGCAGGCAGAAAAACAGGTAAAATGGCTGTAGAAATTTTAAAGGGTAAAAAACCAGATGAAATACCTGTTACATTTATGGAATATCCTGAGGAATCACTTATGATTTTGGATATGGATAGAGCAAAAGCTTTAAATATTGATATACCGCAGGAATTAATTACAAAAAATACAAAAATAATAGAAAATAATGAAATTAAACAATAATATAATGATTTGGAGAAAAAAATGAAAAAATTATTATTATGTTTTTCAGTAGTTTTAATGGCTGTATCACTTACAGGCTGTAAAAAAAGCGAAAATACAGCTTTAGAAAAACTTCCAACAATAGGAATTGCAAAACTGCTGGCTCATCCTGCATTAAACTCTGTTGAAAAAGGTATTCAGGATGAATTAGCTGCAAAAGGTGTGAAAGTAAATTACGACTTTCAAAATGCTAATGCTGATATGAATATTGCAACATCTATTGCAAACAAATTTAAATCAGATGGTGCTGATGTAACTGTCGGTATAGGCACCCCTATGGCTATTGCACTGCTTAATACTTTGCAAAATACTCCAATAGTTTTTGCTGCAATAAGCGACCCTGTTGCTGCCCACCTTGTGCCAAGCAAAGATAAAGGCGGCAAAAATATTACAGGTGTTTCTGATGCTGTAGATATTGAAAACCAGATTAATGCCTTTCGCTCTATTGTGCCATTTACTAGACTTGGTATGATTTACACAAGTTCAGAAGATAATTCTGTTGTAATGCATAAAATAGCAAAAGAAGTATGTGATAAACTTGGTATTAAATTAATAAGCCAGCCTATTACTAATATTAATGAAATAAAACAAGCTGCTGAAAGTTTAATAGGCAGAGTTGATGCTTTCTATGTAGTAACAGATAATAATGTGTGTTCATCATTAAATTCTATCACCTCAACTGCAGCAGCAAATAATCTGCCTGTTTTTTCTATGGATCCATCATCATCTTTACAATTTGGCGGTGTTTTATATACAGCAGGTGCTGATTACTATGTTATAGGCAGACTTGCTGGACAGCAGATAATAGATATTTTAAATGGCAAAAAAACAGAAGATATACCAACAAGATATATGAAAGGTGCAAAAGAAACTCAAACTATTATTGACAATGATGCTGCAAAAGCACTGGGAGTAACTATATCTCAAGACCTTATTTCTGAAAATACAATATTTTTAGAAAATGGTAAAGAAGTTAAAAAATAGGGTATCATTATGAAAAAACTGTTATTTATTATATTTACTATATGCCTTGCAGTAAGTTTTACTGCATGCAAAAAAAATGAAGCAAAAAAACAAGAACTGCCAACTATTGGTATTGCAAAATTAATATCACATAATTCATTAAATGACGCAGAAAAAGGAGTTCTTGATGAATTAAAAGAGCTAAATATTGAAGTTAATATTGATTTGCAGAATGCTAATGGTGATTTAAATATTTCTTCTGCAATTGCCAGCAAATTTAAAAGTGATAATGTTGATGTTGCGGTTGGTATTGCAACACCTATTACAGTTACTCTTGCAAACCAGCTTCCAAATACACCTATTGTTTTTACTGCAGTTACTGATCCAGTAAAAGCAGGTATTGCCTCATCTATTACACAGGGCAATAAAAACATTACTGGTGTAATAGATGCTATACCTATAAAAGAACAACTTATTGAGTTTAAAAAAATATATGACTTTAAAAAGCTTGGTATTATTTATACAACATCTGAATCAAACTCTGTAAGTATGGCTGAAACAACAAAACAGGTATGTGATGAACTTGGTGTTGAACTTATTATACAGACTATTGCAACACCTGCAGAAGTAAAGCAGGCAGCAGAGAGCCTTGTTTCAAGAGTTGATGCTTTTTACTGCTTTACAGATAACTCTATTGCAACTGCAATGTCTGCATTAACTGATACTGCAAAACAGAATAAGATACCAGTTTTTGGCGGTGATATTACTCCAACATTAAATGGCGGTGTTGTTTATGCTTTAGGTTTTAGCTATTATGAAATGGGCAGGATGACAGGAAAACTTGTTGCAGAAGTGCTTCAAGGTAAAAAAGCAGAAGAACTGCCAATACAGTCATTAAATGACCCTAAATTTTATAATAAATTGCTTGATTTAGATACTGCAAAATTATTAGGAATTACTTTTAGTGATGACTTAATTGACTCTGCCCAATATCTTATTAAAGATGGCAAACTGATTACAAAATAATTATTTTTTTTAATATACCTGCTGAATTGTGTAGACATTTTGGCAGGCTTCTTTATTTAACATTCTTTATAAATAAAATTTTTACCTTTATTATCAATATATTATATATTTACTTTCTTTATTTTCATTAAATG
>CAMWVK010000228.1 GCA_947177675.1 uncultured Mucispirillum sp. | reverse complement strand
TGTCAATAGGCATACATACTGTATGCTGGTTTATTACTGTATGTGGTGGTAAAAATTTATTATCTATATAAAAATATGGAAGAAGTTTGCTGCTATATTCTATTAAATCTTTATCTGCTCTTTTAAAAGTATATCTATAAGTTTTGTTATATAAGTTAAAACCAAACCTATTACAAAACCTTTTAAATAAATGGTATTTTTAATAAATTACCTGCTTATAAAAGCAGGTAATAAAAATTATTCTGATTTTGTAAATGCTATAAAGTTTGAGCCGTTAGGTGATACAACTTTTACTGCCATCAAATCACCTTTTTTAATTTTATCATATATTCTGTAAAAATCATCTGCATTAGTAACAGCCTTATTATTTAAAAGCACTATCACATGACCTTCTCTCAAACCTTTTTTATATGCTTGAGTATCTTTATTAAGGTTTGTAATAACTACACCATTTGAGATACCTAAATCTCTAGCTTGCTGCTGCTCTATATTTTTCACAGTAATATCACCTGCTCTTTGTTTTGGCTGGGTACCATAATAACTTGATGTAGTTTGATTATTACCAGGTCTTTCGCCTAATCTTACTGTAATATTTTGCCTTTTCCCATCACGAATAATTGTTAAAACAACTCTTTCATTTGGGCTTTTTGAGCCAATAATACCAGCAAGCTCTCTTGAAGTTTGTGCCTGTTTGCCGTCAACTGCAATAATAACATCACCAGCTTTAAGACCAGCTTTATCTCCCGGCTCTCCTTTTGTAACATCTGCTATTAACACACCTTTTGTATCAGGTAAACCAAATGAAGCCGCAAGCTGTTCATCAAGTGGCTGCATAACTATACCTACCCAGCCTCTAGAAACTTTACCATCTTTTTTTAGTTTTGGAAGAATATTTTTAAGCATATTTACAGGCACAGCAAAACCAAGCCCTTGAGCAGACTGGATAATTGCTGTATTAATACCTATAACTTCCCCATCCATATTTATAAGCGGACCACCAGAGTTTCCTGGGTTAATAGATACATCTGTTTGTATAAAGTTATCATAAGGTCCATCGCCTAACACTCTGCCTTTTGCTGATAAAATACCTGCCGTTACTGTGCCGCCTAAACCAAGTGGATTACCAATAGCCACAACCCAGTCACCAATTTCTGCTTTATCAGAATCACCTAATAAAATAGGTGTAATATTTGCACCTTTTGTATCTATTTTTAAAAGTGCTAAATCTGTAAGCGGGTCTGTTCCAATAATTTCTGCTTTAAACTCTCTGTCATCTTGAAGTTTAATAACAATTTCATCTGCACCTTCTATAACATGGTTATTTGTAATTATATAACCTTCTCTATCAATAATAAATCCAGAACCTAATGCTGTAGATTTATATTTCTGTGGTGCTCCATTGCCAAAACCAAAAGGATGAGCTCCGCCAAACATACCACCAAAAAAATCTTGAAAAAAAGGGTCTACCTGACGAGTTACTGTTTTTGTTGTGCTTATATTTACAACACTAGGTGCTGCTTTTTTTACAACAGGTGAAAAACTTGCGGGCATTGCAAAAGCATTTACTGTAAAAGCAAAAACAAGCATTAATGTTACATATAATTTCTTCATTAGTGAAAATTCCTCCTTGAAAGGTATCATTTTTTGTTATAAATTTCTGATGTTAAAATACCGCCATCAGATGCTGTATCTACTACCTTTTTTATATTTCTATGGATAATATTTACTACATCCTCCATAAATCCAAAAGATACAGTGCCATACACTGTGTATTCTACATCATCAATTATTCTGCTAAATAAATAATTACCATAAACTATTGTGCTGACAGGCTCTAACTGCATGTTTGCTGGTTTAATAAATACAGAAAACCTGTTTATACCATCTTCAAATGATAAATCAAAAGCATATTTATTAAAAACAGTTGTATGAAAATGCCTAAAACCATGATAAAATTCTGGAGTATCCCAAAATTTATATTTGCTTTCCACATTACCGCGGAAACCATTAGGGACTTCTTTTACCTGCCCCATACCACGACCCATTCCTCTGCCTCTGCCCACACCGTGTCCCATACCTTTATGATGGCGACCATGCATTGCACCATTAATATAATCAAAGCCACTGAAAGCAAACATTAATGTATTTACATTGTCATACACTTCTAATTTTACAATACGCTCACTGTTATCAAGCCATAATATTTGTTTAAACCTGTCTTTGTCCTTTGGAATAACTGTATATTGAGTTATATCAAAGCCAAAAAAGGAAATATTATCTATTTTTTCAACGCTATAATATTTTGCAGGTATTCTGTCTATTGAAAAGAAACCTCTTAAAAGCTGGCGAGAAATAGAGCCAAGCATAGAAGTATCTGCAAAATAATCATCCTGCATATTTAAATAAACTTCATATCTGTTCTTATTTAAGCATTTAAAGACCACTGCCTTATCAGCAGCAAAAATATTTCCAGCTGCTGATGAAAGCAATACTATGGATAGAATAAGTCTAATCATTTTTCAAAATTGACCGAAATCACCGATGCCTGAGCTGATAGTCCTGCATAAGAATTTGTATAATGCTCTAAAACATAATCTTCAAAATTATTATAAGTTTGGTTTGCTATTTCAACAGACACTGGGTTGTATTTTTCAAAATATGTAACAGTTGCACCAACAGCAAATAATATAGCAGCAGCTGCAACTGCAATATATAACACTTTACCAGCGACCATTTTTGGTAAAGAATGTTTTGTTTTTTCTTCTATACTTTCTTTTAACTGAGCAGTTTGTTTTTTAGCATATTTATTATTAAATTTAATATTTGCCATTATTTTTTTAGATAAATCTATTTCTTCTTTTGGTGCATAAACAGATTTTACCATATCACGCACTCTATACATTGCAGCAAGACGAGCTTTACAGCTTTCACATTTAGCAATATGGCTTGTAATAATGCTGCTTTGCTCACTTGTCAGCTCATTATCAAGATAAGCATATAAAAGAGGTTTAATATCCACACATTTTTGTTTCATATTATACTCCATTTTATTTTGCCTCCGCAAAAGCTTCATCTGTAAGACCTTGTTTAATAAGTCTTTCTTTAATTATCTGCCTTGCATTAAAAAGCCTGCTTCGGACAGTGCCCAAAGGTATATTCAACATCTCTGCTATTTCTTCATAACTTAAATCTTCTACTTCTCGTAAAATAATAACATTACGAAGTCTATCTGGCAGTGCATCTACAAAAAACTTAACATACTTTTTAAGCTCATCTTTAATAATGTAATCTTCAGGACATTCTCCATTGGTTAATCTTTCAAAATAATCCACATCGCTTTCCTCATCTTCCATATCCACTATTCTTTTATCTCTTTCATAGTGATTTAAAGAAAGATTAACAGCTATGCGTTTTAACCATGGATAAAAATGCTCCCTGTCTTGTAAAGTATCAAGCTTTTCGTATGCTTTTAAAAAAGCATCCTGACAAATATCTTCCGCATATTCTTTATTTTTTACTATATTCACAGCAGAATAAAATATCTGAGACTGATATTTTAATATTAAAATTTCAAAGGCACTTGTATCGCCCTCTAAAACTTGTTCAACAACCTGTGCATCACTCATTTTATCCCTCTTATACAATAAATGACATAAATAACTATATTTAGTTCAAAAAATTTTTAATTTTCTTTTTTATCCCTTATTACAAAGAATACAGAAATTACTAT
>CAMWVK010000227.1 GCA_947177675.1 uncultured Mucispirillum sp. | reverse complement strand
GAGTATGACGAAAAAATGAAAGAATATAGTATCAAAAATATTAGAGGAGATAAAACATTTTCTAATAGATGTGTGCTTGAAGTATCGCAAGAACAATATGACCTTTTATTGAACAATATAAAAAAAGATATATTATTAACGAAAGATGTCTCTCCATTATCAGCTATTAACCATACAGATAGATTATCATATAATCTTTTATCACAAAATTGTTCGTTATGGGTATATTATCAATTAGAACAAGTAGGAATTGAATGCATTTATCGTGAAAATATTCCAGATTACATATCGTTATACTATCCATATATAAAGCATATCAATAGAATATATAATAAATTTGCTTCAATAGATAACAATCTATATACAGTGAATGGTTCCATCGCTTTTAGAGAGTGGATAAGAAAATGGCACAAGACGAAAAAAACTTTCCAAATGCAATATACATATATGCAGGATATAGAGAATATAACTTGGTTATATAACTTTATGGAACAAAGTTTATTAAAAATACTAGAGAAAAATATTGATAAACAATTGAAAGGAAAATTTACTTTTATTTATGTAGACGAAGCAGCATTTATGAATAAAAACACACATGTATATGTATTATCTCCAAATAATAATTATCATGTAGAATTTTTTGATTCTAATAGTCCTATAAAGCCTTCTAATAACTATACTTTCAATAAATTTATTCCTTTTATTTTAGATTTTTTAGATGAAGCAATAAATACTCAAATCTACCACAAATATAATTATGGAAATGTGGACAAAGAATATACTCAGGCTTTAAATGAATGTTATAGGAAAGTTCTTTTAGGTCAGACAGATAATATAAAATATTACAGTCAGAGTTTAAATAAACTGCTTAATAACCAGAAAAAAGATAATATATTTAATGTATAATGGTGAAAGCTATGAGAGATACGATATTTGCATTTAATAGTCAGATTATAGATATAAGCAAACTGAAAAAGGAAAATTTTGATATAAATAATGGCACAATATTTTTTATGGGTATAAAATTGTATGGTTCATCAGAGATAGAGGATAAACCATTATGGTTTGGCGAGTTAAAAAATGGTGAGTTAGACAGGAGTAAGCCGATATATTATTTAATAGGCGATAAGGATAGTGAAAGCCAGTTATTAAAAGTAATAATAGGCAATAATACCATTTTAATAAGAGATTATTCAATATTAGAGAGCAGTTTAGGAATAAAATTAGATTATCAATCAGAAGAGGCAGCTTTAATAGTAAATGCCGAGCAGTATGTTAAAGAGCAGCAAGAGATGCAGTCATCTCAGTCATCATCAGGTCAAATGCTTCCGCCTTTATTAAAAGGTGATAAAGTAATCTGTATGCATGGTGGTGAGGTGCAGTTAGTATCTCAAGATGGCGAGCCATTTTGTAATGACAGTGATTCTTTTGTATTAGGTAATGATTTATTACAGGCATCTATAACAGGCTGCCCTAATAATATATTAGGTATTCCAAAGCCATGTACAAAAATAGTGCTTATCCCACCAACAGCTTTAAGTATTACAAAATTTAATAATCAAGGAGTAGTAGTTCAAGAGCATTTACAAACAATAATGACAGATAATATGGTTAGTTTAATGCTTAAACAGGCGTTAGAGCCAAATTTATGGGAAGTATTATCACACCAGCCATCTGCTAATAATGGGGAGGCAGAAGGCATTTTATCAGAGCTAATACCTGGAATATTATATTTAGAATATAATAATATTAATTCTGGTAAGGTATGTATTATTAATACTACATTTGAGAATATGTCAAATGCTTCTTATGCTAATACATTTTCTTTAGATGATTTATCATTAGATAACCCATTAGATATAGAGTTTGACAAGCCGGAGGAAAGCGACAGCTCAATAGATGGCAGCATACTTGAAGAATTTAAATCAGCAAAAAGTAATACTGATGATTATATATATAAGGCATTAACAGTCATAGCAGATAATAATATTAATGAATATATCCTTGTTATACCAAAGGCAAAAAAATCTTTATTAAACAAACTTCCTAAAGAATACAGAGACTATGGCTATGGTAAAATAACCAATTTATCATATATAAAAAAACGGTCAGTAAGCAGCAGTAACGGTAATAAATATAATATAGGTTTTTCTAATATATCAACAATATTTTTACGCTGTTCAGCAGGAGCAAAGAAAGTCTTGCTGCAAATTAATACTGTATCATCATTAGCAGCTAAAAATCCAAATGAAAGTAAGCAGACTAATCAAATGGTATGTAAATATATGTCTAGTGAAGATTTTTCTAACCAGTATGCAAAAGTGTTTATCAGTTACAATATATTATATAATCCATTAAGTGATAATTATTCATATCAGTTTATAGATAAATTAGTATGTAAAGCTAATGAGAAAGTAGAATATAGTCAAGGTATAGAATATTCATATACAGATAGTAATGCATCAGAGACAAAAAATATTTCAGATACCAGCACTAATATTATTAATCAGGATGAAGCAAAAAGAGATGTGGCACAATCACTGTATGATGTTTTATCATCAAGTAATATAAGCGATATTTTAGATGAAAGTATCAAAACTTATCAGAATTTTTTAAACAGTTTAGATGATAAAAAGGGTGTAAGTGGTAATACATCATCATTCAGCAGTAATGTAAGCAGTGCATATTATGGTGGAATGAAGCTTGATAATCTTACAGATATATTAAATAAGGCGATGAAAAGCAAAAATCAGATATATAAAGACAGGGATAACTATAATCAGGAATTAAAAGATGCCAGTGAATATTTATTATTAAAATTAATTATTCGTAAAATATTAGAGTTAATAAAAGATAACATTCTTCCATTTGCAACAGCAAAAAATAATGGTAAGGTTGTTGTAGAAACATTAAAAAAAGTAAAATTTTTAGTTAAACATGTTCCTGTTGTAGGTATAATAATAATAGCAGGAGAGATAGCATTAGCCGTATTAGAGTTAATAAAAGAATATAAAAATGCACCTAAACTAATGTCTGAATTTTGCAATGTATTAAGTTTTTACAGCAACTTAGAGTCAGAGCTTGCAGCAATATTATCAAGTAATAATATTGGCAGAGATGTTTTTTATAAAAAACATTCAGATACTGGTTATTTTCTAGCCTTATATAATAGTTTTCAAGAAAATACAAAAGATTTAGGTCTGTTGTGTAACAATTTACAAACATCATGTAATTATGTCAGGGTTGGCATTGATGAAGCCACTTATGAAAAGAATATTCTTTTATCATCTCAGCAGGAAGATAATAAAGCAGGCATAGTATATAATGTAGACAATATTGCTCAGTTATCTACATTTAATGCAGATTCAGGTATAAAAGAATCATCTTATTTTCATCATGTAAAAGATTTGATTATGAAAGCAAATGCTTTTACGATGATAGAGTCTCCAAGTTTCAGCTCCATATTCATAAGCGAGCTTATAAAGCAGGGATTTTATTCATCACTTGGTGAAAAGATAAATAAAAATGTTATAATAATAACAGATGAAATAGAAAAGCATAATTTAGTCTATAAAAGCCAAAATTATGTTTTTTCAAAATTATTACAAGATGATAATATCCCAAATATATATTCTTTCAGGCTTATGAAAGAATACAAAATATCTGATTTTATGAAATATCTATTGAATGAAATTCAAATATTACTCAGCTGTTTTGTTGATGGTTTAATAGGTATTAAAAATGT
>CAMWVK010000226.1 GCA_947177675.1 uncultured Mucispirillum sp. | reverse complement strand
GTAATGCGATAAGAGGTTTTTAAAATTTCACAAAATTTTTTAAATCAGATTTAATAATTGATTAATAGCTGATTACAAACTGGTTGCAATTTTGTTTTTAAACTCATTTTAATTTTTTTAAAATAAGGTGTCAGAAATTTTGCCACCTGTTTTTATTTCAATAATGTTTACTGTTTTCCCCCCCCCGAAAAATTTTGCAGCATCTTCTACTTTTTTTGCAGCTTCAAAATAGTTGTCATCTTTATTTAATGCCCAATATAGTTGATTTTTATGAAAAAAGTAAGTATATTAATTATACAAGGCTGGTGGTTCTAGCAGGATAATCCATACTGGAAACAATCAGCAAGAACGGTCAATGGGATATGTACCACCAGCTTTTAATCGTATTCTTCAAATATAGTTAATATCCAGTTTCTTTTTATCTCACTATCCTTTGTTATTTTATATGCAAGTGGCACCACTGCCTGCATATCATCATATAAAAATATTTTGCAGTTATGGACTTTTGAGCTGTTTACTATATCACCTTTACCAAGGTAAGTAGCTGGAAGACAGAAATATTGGAATGAAATAAAGCAAAAAAATAATAAGAATTGAATATATATTTTATTTTTGAACTTTAAACTGCATTGTAATTTGAGCAAAATCTTCTCTGTTTTCAATAATTGCATCAAATTTCATACGGCTTACATAGTCAGCAGCTAATTTTTCCACATCTACAGAACTGCGGGTAATAAATATAATATTATGCGTATTACCTGCCTTATCAATGCTAAACCGAACTGTTACTTTTGTATCGTTTGCAAGTGCAAAAACAGGGTCTGGTGGAAGATATACAACTTTTCTGTTGCCTGTTGGTGCTGTATCAAAATTATAAATATTGCCCTTAACTGTATTTTCTGTCTTTGCTGTTTCCTGCTGCACTTGCCTTGCAATATTACTATTTTCTGCCAGTTTTTCTTTATGAGCTTCACTTAAAGATGAAAGTTCTTTTGATATATCAATATTTTTCTGATTTTCTGCAGAATCAACTGGCTCATTACTATTTGGTTTTGGCACATCTGGCACAGCAATTTCAGGCATAGTTTCATTTAATGTAAGGGGAACATTTATATCTGGTAAAACAAGCGGGTCGTCAGCACCTTGTGGACGGAAAGGTGTTTCTTTCACTTTTATATTGTCTTTCTGCTGTTTTTGTTCTGCTTTTTTGGCTTCCACACTGGCACTGGCAGTTTCTTGTTTCACTTCTTTTTTTGTTTCAGTCTTTTTATCTACTGGTTTTGGCTTTGGTTTCTGCTGCTTTTTTGGTGGTTCTTTTTTTTGCTCTAATGTTTTATAGTCCACAATAGAGACTGGTATTACTTCCTTTTTCTCCAGTTTTTTTTCAGGTAAAGGAACAGCAAGCAATCCTAAATGAACTATAAGTGATACGACTAATAAAACAGCAAGTAAACGCACAGTCTATTTTGCTTCCTCAGTAGCTATTGCAAACCTTGTGTAATCTGCACTTTTTGCTTTATCTATAACAAATACTACTTTACCATGCAGTGATTTTTCATCTGCTTCTATAATAATAAGTGCTTCTGGATTTACATCTTTTAACACTTTCAGCCTGCTTTCAAGTTCTTCATCTTTTACTGCTTCACCATCTAAAAATAATGCACCTGTGCTGTCAACAGCTATGCGTATATTTTTCTTTTCTTCTACCGCTTCGCCTTTTGCTTTAGGTAAATCTACCTTAATAGATGATGGTGTAACAAATGATGTAGTTACAGCAAAAAATATAAGGAGAATAAATACTACATCAATTAAAGGTGTAATATTTATCATAATATTTGTATCTTTCTTTTCATTACGAAACCGCATATACTAACCTGATATTATTTTTCATCTTCTTTAAAAAGCAGATTTATTACATTTGATGATGCTTTTTCTAAAGCAGACCCTATTGCATCTGCTCTTGCTTTTGCAATAAAATAAAATATTTGAGCAGGGATAGCAACCACAAGACCTGCAGCAGTTGTAAGCAGAGCTTCTGCAATACCTGATGATAAGGCTTCTGCATTTCCTGTGCCCTGTAATGCTATTACATCAAATATTTTAATCATACCTAAAACTGTTCCTAAAAGACCAAGTAATGGAGCAATAGCAACAATAGTCTGTAATGATGGCAAAAATTTATCTAACTTTGATGCCTCACTTCTGCCAGATTCTTCTGCCACTTCTAAAAGTCTTGATAATGGTAAATCTGTATTAGTAATAATAGTTTCAGATATTCTTGCAAGTGCTGATTTATTAGATTTGCATACTTCTACTGCTTCATTTATATTTCTCTTTTTTAAAAGACTAACAAGCTGTTCATAAAATGCAATAGGAACATATTTTTCTTTACGCAGGCTGATAAGCCTTTCTAAAAATACCGCTAAAGCTATAACAGAAAGTAATATGATGGGATACATTGTTATACCACCTTTCTGTATTAATTCCCACATTTTGTCCTCCTATTTATTATTTTTTCTACTAATATTAACTTTTTGATTTGAAGTAGATTTTTCATTTTTTACATTATTTTTTTGCAGCATATTTTCTATAACTGCTAATTCTTTTTTCATCTTCCTTTTTGTATAAGATGCTTTTGCACCAATTAAGTTCTCTGCTGCATATTTTTCTTCTGGAAAAAGATAATAACCTTTCATAAAGCTTACTGCTGCATCTTCCACTTTTCCATTTTCAAACTGGTTTTTACCAATACGCCATAATGATGCAGAGCGGACAGCAGGTGTAGAAGTTTTTGCCATTTCTTCAATATATGCTGCATGTTTATCAAAATCTTTTTTATCTGATAAATCAATAAACCTTAAATATCCTGCCTGCCATAGATTTGGAGAGCTTTGTTTCAACTGCTCTGATGCCCAAAGCACATCTTCTGCACTGTTGCTCATACCAGCCACTCTGCTGTATGCTGGCTTTGAAAATCGCCTGCTTGTTTTTGCAACTTCTTTATAAATATTCATAGCTTTATTTTTATCAATATTTTCCATACACTCTGCTTTCATAAATAGAGCATCTTCTGCCATATCTCCGCCTTTTGATATAATTTTATCTGCATCAGCCACACAGTTATCATATCTGCCAGTTAAGCGGAAAAGTTTTGCTCTTGTTTCAAGTACATCATGATAATATTTAGACTGCGGATAATTATCCATAAAAAAGTTTACATATCCAATAGCAGTATTTGGCGAATTTACTTCCAAAGAATATGCAGCAAACTGAGAAATAATCATATCTTTATTTTCAAATTCACTGCTTTTTTCTATATAGCTTAATTTTTCATCTACAAAAGATTTGCCTTTTTTCTCTTTTTTAGCAATTTCAAGAAGCCCGCTTAATGATTCATAAAGATAATTGCCAGATATAATAAGCGAGTTATAATCAGCTTTTGCTTCTTTTATTTTATTATATGCTGCTAAAAGTTTTGCTCTTTCAAGTTTAAAATCTGGTGATAAATCTTTTAAACCTTCCATATAAGCAAGTGCTTTTCTCCCTTCCCCTGCTAATATTAACTGTTGAATACCATTAGAGAATATGCGAATATCATCTTTATTTTTCTTCATAATTCTTTCAGCATCAAGCACTCGTTTTTCTTTAAAAAGACTCATCATAAGTAAAAATTCAGAATCTGGTGTAGATTTATTGATTTTTACAAGTTCAGCTAGTGAACTTTTAAATTTTTTAGTATTATAATAAACATTAGCTTTAATAAGCCTTGACCTGTCATCAG
>CAMWVK010000225.1 GCA_947177675.1 uncultured Mucispirillum sp. | reverse complement strand
AAATTTTTGTTATATATGTAACATTAGGAGGTTAAAAGAAAGGATGGCATCAGCAGTTTCAGTAAATATGGAACTGCAAAAAGATAATGACAAAAAATGGGAGTTATCCATAAAGCTCCTTAAAAAAATGAACTTAACTAACTTACTTAACTTTAAACATGGCTGGCAAAGAATGGATGATTTAGAAGATACTGAACATGATATAATTTTGATAACATTTAATGCCTTCCAAAAATATGAGAAGAAAACTGGAAAAGTATTTTACAGTCTTGCAGATATTACTGATGAGGATTATTCATATCTTAAAAAAGCTATTGTAGGTACATATAGAAAAGAAGTATGGGATAATCGTTGTGATAGAAATATGCGTATGAGTGATATATATAATATTCAGCATAGTTCAGATGGTGATACTCATCTTTATTTTACAAATATGTCTGAAAATGATGTAGTTGACAGCTCTACACTTAATCAAACTGATAATGATAATATGAAAAATGATTTACGAATAATTCTTTGTCGTAATTTAATTACTATACTAAAGCCTGATTTAGCTAAAATGATAGATGCTAATATACTTGGTAACGATATTCATGGGCTGCTTACTCATAAAGAGATTGCAATAAACTCTTCCAGATGCAGAAGTTCTGTTACACGGAGAATTAATCGTGGACTGAAATTTTTGACAGATTTTATTACTAAACATAATATTTCGCTGCAGCAAATCAATAATCCAACTAAGCAGGATTTAATCTTGATTAATAATATTATTCAAGATTATAAGAATAACAAGCTGTTTAAGAAGCAAAAAATTACTTGTGATGCATCTAAACTCAATATTGAATATTTTTTAAAAATAAATAAATGCTTTATTGTTACAAGTAAAAAAATAAATAACACATCTCTACAGTTATCTTCTGAAAGAAAAAAAAGAGTAAAATCTATCATAAATATGGCAGTAAAAATACACAGTATAGAGGAGTTTTTATGCTAGAACCAAAAGAGAAAGTAATTACAGTAACATCTAAACAGAAACATGATGGAACAAGTAGTGCTGTATGTCCCTTTTGTATGTGTGATAATGCTGTTGATACCTGTATACACTTTGTAAAAAAATGGGAGACAAAATATAAATCAAGCATTACTGGTAATAAAATAGCCCCAGATAAATATATTTTTAAGGGAACATAGATATATTATATATATTATGAATATACCATACTACTCCATAGCTTTCACAAAAACCAGTGGCATTTCTTTTGTTACTGGCTTTGTTTTTTTATAAAATATTCTTTATTTTTTATTATGAAGAATAAAAATTTATATTATTTCAAAAAAAGTATTGACAGGCTGCATTTATTCCACTATATTATGCTTATCAATTATTACTTCTATAAGAAGTTCCTGCCATAATGGCAGCTCAAAGAAACCTACTGGTTTACTCTTATAAAATCTATTTAAACAATATTTTTTTGTTTAAATATTAATAATTAAATAATTAAAAAATATTATATTTTACAGGATATTATACTACTTCGTAATATTCTTCATTTGTGGGATAATGATATATAATTATTGTCCATATCTTACTCCTTTCTTTAAGGGATTAACACATGTGTTAGTCCTCTCTTCAAAGATAAGGACTTTTTGGTATTTTACTAAAAAGTATAATATAGATTTTTCACTGATATTCTTTTTGAATATCTTTATCTGTGAAAGGATTCTTTACGACAGGTTTGTAAAGAATATTAAATATAGAAAATAAATTAAAAATATGTAAGGCAGCCAAGTCTTACAAAGGAGAATAATCATGGCATTATATATTAAAGAACAATCAATTTACCTTAAAGATGTGAAAGGTAAAAAAACAAAAAAAGGAAATACTTATGTTACTGCTTTAGGTGCATTCTTAAGTTCCTATAAAAATGAAAAAGAAGAAAAAGTTAATGAACCAGCTTTAAATGTTGTAGTGAATTGCTACAATGAAAAAGCTTTTAATGCTCTTAGAAGTGTAAAAGAAAAAGCAGGTTTTATTACAGTTTCTGGTAAATTACAAACAAACAGCTATCAAAAAGAAGATGGCACTTGGGTAAATCAAATAGAACTTATTGTTTTATCTGCTTCTATCCCAACTCAAGAAGAAAAAAGTGTGGCTCCAGCAGCAGCTGATGAAGAAGTTCCTTTTTAGGTCTTCTTCTGAAATATTTTAAAGCTCTCCGCAAGGGGCGCTTTTTTTATATTGAAAAAAATAAGAAAGGGAGTATAATAAATATGTGGAAAGTTAAAATACACAAAAAAGCTCAAAAAGCTGTAAAAAGACATCCACTAGTGATAAAGAGTTTTAATTCATTGCTTAATGATTTAGCACAATACGGACCACAATTAACTTGGTGGTCTCATTTTGGCAAATTAAGAAATGGTAGTAGATTATTTCACTGTCATTTAAATAATAACAGTCCAGTAATGATTGCATTATGGATGGTTATTAATGAAGAAAAAAGAGAATTGGAGGTCAAAGATGTTCAAACACATCAAGAATTTGATTCAAAAAATTAAAAATAAAATAGATTCTTATGGTAGTATAACTGCTGAAGAATTTTTTTGTATGTCAGACGGTGGAAATCTTAAAGTAAGAGTTGCACATATTATGGCAGGTTATAGAGAACGAGAAAGTATGTCTCGCCGTGAAGCAGCTATTGCTCTTGGTATATCACCGAAAGAGTTAAAGGCAATAGAAAAAGCGAAAATTACACCAAATAAGGATTTAATATTTAAGATGCACAGGGTATACGGCATTCCAGTTAAATCTATTTGGAAATATGTTGCATAAAAATATTTCAAGCTCTCCGCAAGGGGAGCTTTTTTTGTGCCCAAAAATTATATATAATATCATAAAGTGTAACATTCTATCTCTATAATATTTTAAAGGATATAGGAGAGTATTATGGAGCAGGATAAAGAACAATTAATTGATTTATTTACAGACTGTATCAAAAAAAGAAGGTTTGTTTTAGATATTGATGATAAGGTAAAATTTCAGCTGCAGCAAATGGAGTATTCCTTTAATACTAATACATTATATAAACCGAAAGTATTTTATCAATATATGCAGTTAGGTTTATTGCCAAAAAATATCAGACCTGATTTATTATTATTTTACAATACTGGGGAAAGCGGAGTAGTAGAGATAATTAATCACCAAAATCAGTTGAAATCTTTACTTAATGAGAAATACATTAATCCTGAAGATAATTTTTATAAATATTTAGGTGATTACAGGTATATATTATGCAGTAATGATGTGAATATAGATGCAGTACCTGATACTTGGGGAATATTAAAAATTGATATGGTGGAGAAAAAGAAATACCCACATATAATACTTACAAAACCAGCGATATGGGTTAAGAAAAACTGTTATGTAGAGGCTCAATTATTAATAAGAAATTTATGTATATCAAAAAACAGGTTATCAAAAATACATAAAATCAGTTGTATGGGAGAATAATAATGGAGATAAAGTTTGATAAAAAATTTATTAAGCTGCATAACCAAACATCAGCACAACTGATAGATGTAAAAATGGTTGATTTATCAGAAATGAATGACAATGATTTTAATGAACTTATTGAATATGACTGTAAGGCAGATGATGGCAGTTATTATCCATTAGATAAAAAGGGATACTGTACCCTTTTGATTTTTTTGGGAAATAAAAATATAGTTTTTCAAACTCTAAGAAAAAAAGAAAGTTTTATGAAATATAATACAAAAAAAGGAATTGTGT
>CAMWVK010000224.1 GCA_947177675.1 uncultured Mucispirillum sp. | reverse complement strand
CCAGTAAACTCCGCTTGTTCGCTCAAATCCGCCTTGTCTTGCAAAAAATTACTATTTAAATAATTATGTAACAATTTTTCGCAATACATCGTTGGTTTTCACTCACAATGCTCCTGTGCCTATGCCAGTAAACTCCGCTTGTTCGCTCAAATCCGCCTTGTCTTGCAAAAAATTACTATATAAATGACAAGTAACAATTTTTCGTAATACTTTGTTGATTTTCACTCACAATGCTTATTTACCTATGCAGATAAACTCTTACTGCTTAAAATTACATTGTATTTACTGCAATGCAAACTATTTAAACTTTAATTTAAAATCTCTTTCTAGTTCTCTATTTATATCTTTATCTTTTATAGTCTGCCTTTTATCATAGAGTTTTTTACCTTTGGCAAGAGCTACCTGTATTTTTATTTTTCTTCCTTTTAAGTAGGCTTTTGTTGCAACCAGTGTAAGACCTTTTTCCTGCACTTTGCCTATCAGCTGGTTAATTTCTTTCCTGTGCAGAAGCAGTTTTCTTGTGCGGAGCGGGTCTCTGTTAAAAATATTACCCTGCTCATAGGGAGAAATATGGCAGTTAATAAGATAAACTTCATTTTTCATTATTTTTACAATAGATTCTTTTAAATTCATCTTACCAGCACGGATAGATTTTACCTCTGTGCCGTGCAGTTCAATACCTGCTTCATACTCAGTTATAATTTCATATTCATGATAAGCCTTTTTATTTGTGGAAAGGCTTGAATTACCTGCATTTTTACTCATAGGGATTAATATATAGTAAAAAAAAAAAATGTCAATATAATCTTTCCTTACATACATTTACATTGCATTTTGATATAAGAACAGCCTGTAATTTTACTTACAGGCTGTTTTTTTATGCTTTATTTTCTACTTGTTTTTGCTGTTCTTTATTATACCTGTCTCCAAATACTTGTAACTTTGATAATTCTTTATTAAAATTATTAAGTTCAGATTTTGAAAATGCAATATTTACAGCATTAATATTTTCCTGTAAATGATTTAGTTTTGTTGTTCCAGGTATTGGAACAATATAAGGTTTTTGAGCTAAAAGCCATGCAAGAGCCATTTGTGCTGGTGTGGCATTTTTACTTTTGCCATATTTTTCTAAAAGTTTTATAAATGATTTATTTGCTTCTAATGCTTCTGGAGTAAAGCGTGGCAGTGTTCCTCTGTTATCATTTTTAGGGTTGAATTTAGTATTTTTATCCATTTTACCAGCCAGATAACCTCTGTTTAATGGGCTGTATGGAACAAAACCTATGCCTAATTCTTCAAGCACTGGAAATATCATTTCTGGTTCACGCCACATAATATGATATTCGCTTTGCACTGCTGTAACAGGTTGTTCTTTATGAGCTCTTCTTATTGTATCAGCACCAACTTCACACAGCCCAAAACATTTTACCTTTCCTTCTTTTATTAAATCTTTTACAGTGCCAGCTACATCTTCAATAGGTACTTTTGGGTCAAGTCTGTGCTGGTAAAATAAATCTATAGTATCAAGTTTTAATCTTTTTAAGGATTCTTCAGCTACTTTTCTTATCTGTTCAGGTCTGCTGTTAAGCTTGCCATAGTTATATTTACCATTTATTATATCATGTCCAAATTTTGTTGTAATATGTATTTTATTTTTAAACTGTGAAAGTGCTTCACCTGTTAATATTTCATTAGTATGTGGTCCATATACTTCTGCTGTATCAAATAGAGTAATACCATAATCATATGCTTTATGCAGTAGATTAATCATATCTTTCCTGCTGGGAATAGGTCCTCTATTATAAGTCATGCCCATAACTCCAAAACCAAGTGATGACACTTCAAGTGAGTATCTGCCTTTTCCTAGTATGCGTTTTTGTGATATTTTTATATCTTCTCCATAGGATATTTTTGGCAGTATAGATGTGCCAGCAACACTTAATAATGCTGCAAATTTTAAAAAATTTCTTCTATTCATTTTTTATCTCCTTATTTATTTTACAGTAAATCCACCGTCAACTATTAAAGCCTGTCCTGTTATAAAACTTGCTCCAGAGCTTGCAAGCCATAAAACTGCATGAGCAATTTCATCTGGGTTTCCTAATCTTCCCATAGGAATATCTCTTAAAAGAGCTGTCTCCACATCTCTATTTCTTTGAATTAATTCTTCTGTCATTGGTGTCAATACTGCTCCAGGGCATACAGCATTAATACGGATATTGTTTTTTGCATAGTCAATGGCTGCTGTCCTTGTAAGCCCAATAACTGCATGTTTACATGCAATGTAAGCAGCCTGTCCAGGAAAACCTGTTACACCGCCTTGAGAAGAAGTATTGATAATCACCCCGCTGCCTTGTTTCAGCATATACTCTATTTCGTAGTGCATAAAATACCATATACCGCTTAAATCTACATTTATTGTTTTTAAGTATTCATCAGTAGTGATTTGATGCATAGGCTTTTGTGGTGTTTGTATTCCTGCATTATTAAATGCAATATCAATACATCCATAATAAGAAACAATTTTTTCAACAGCCTCTTTTACCTGCCTTTTATTTGAAACATCACATTTTACAGGCAGGGCATCAAAACCTTCTTTTTGTAATTTTTCAGTTTCTTCTTTAGTATCTTCAATATCAATAAATGCTGTTTTTACTCCAGCACGAGCAAACATTACTGCTGCTGTATAACCAATACCTTTTTTAGCACCAGTTACAAGTGCTGTTTTTCCGCTTATTCCATAGTCCATAGTTTTCTCCACTAATGTTTCTTTATAAAAATTTAGCTGGAAAATATAAAAAATTCTATACAGATTTATTTATAATTATTGCCTAATTCGCTCATATATATTATTATAGTTGTTATAAAGCTGGTGGATGTGTAAATGTTTAGTGAAGATATTTTTAATGAAGTAAAAAATAAAGTTTTAAATAAGATTGCATTATCAGGTCAGTATGATACAGAAATATTTGGTATGCAGTTTTTTAGAGAAAGCAAGCCTGATAAAATAAACAGATGTTTCCATTCTCCATTTATAATACTTATGTTAAATGGTGAAAAACACTCAATATTTGGCTCAGAAGAATTTATTTATGGGGCAGGAAAGTATGTTGTTGCAAGTGTTGATTATCCTGTTTCAAGCTATGTTACAAATATTTCAGAAGAAAGCCCTTATTTATCAATCCTTTTACCTGTTAATAATAATATTATTTTAGATATTATAAGCAAAAATGAAGAAGTAACAGATAAATGTTTTTGCGGTATATCTGTTGCAGATGTTGATGATAATATTTTAAAGGCTTTTCTAAGACTTATTGATTTGCTGGATACACCTGATGATATAGATATAATTGCTCCAATGATAGTGAAAGAAATACATTATAGAATATTAAAAGGTCCAATAGGAAATAGTTTAAAAGCGATTAGTATATATGGCAGTAAAAGTGGAAAAATTATGCAGACAATACAGTATTTAAAAGCCAACTATACAGAAAGTATAAAAATAGACCAGCTTGCATCTATGGTGAATATGGCACCGTCTACTTTTAACCGCTATTTTAGAACTGTTACCACATTAAGCCCATTACAGTATCAAAAACAGTTAAGGCTTTATGAAGCACAACGGCTTATGCTTATGGAAGATTTTAATGCAACAACAGCATGTTTTGAAGTGGGTTATAACAGTCTGCATCAGTTTAACAGAGAGTATAAAAAATTATTTGGAGAGCCGCCTTATAAAAATATTAAGAAAATAATATTTGATGCTTAATGCTTTAATAAAAACTATATTTTTTATATGTAGAAATGATGCTTTTTATTACATATATAGA
>CAMWVK010000223.1 GCA_947177675.1 uncultured Mucispirillum sp. | reverse complement strand
GTATTATCCTGTGTGTTATCAGACCATTTTTTATTATTTACAGTAGTTTTTTTATTATCTTCTTCAGTTGTTTTCAAAACTGCTTTTTCTTTTTTTATCTGCTCTGTTTCAGTTAAATTTATTTGTTTAGATTTATCTTTTTCTGCTTTTTTTCTTGCTTTCTCAGCTGCTTTTTTCTCAGATTTTAACTGTTTAAGTTCTTTTTTTGTGTCTTCTTCTACAGATTTAACTGTGTATTTTATATCACCATTGCTTATAGGCGGAGCCATACCAGTAGACCCTGTATTATTATTTTCGTCTGATTTTAATGGGGTTAAAGTCATTCTAGTTGAAGGAACAGAATTATTTAAATAATCTGCCATTATCCATTTGCCATCATCTACTTTTACATAACTGTATTTCCACCCATTGAGAACTCCATTATTATCTTCATAAGGAAGAATTAATACTCGTAATATTGTATCAGGTGTCCTTAATGGTGTAACTGGTCTGTTAATAATGTTAGATAATTTATTATCTTTCTCCATTTCAACAGCACGCTTTTTACGCTCTATATCTTCACTCATTTTCATTTGCACAAGCACTGTTTTTTCTTCGCTTGTTAAATCTTTATCATTAATAATTTCTTCTATAGCTACTTTTGATAAATCTTCCTGTGGAAAAATTCTTACAATCTGAGGTTTAGCACAACCTGTTACCATAACTGCTGCTATAATGCTGAATAATATTAATATTTTTTTCATATATTCTCTCCTTCATAGATTTAATAATTATTATAGTTTATTGAATATTCATAACCATCGCTTAGAGACCCACAGTAACCTTTTCCCTCTGGCACATTGCATATAAAATCTTCCTTATAAGGCATAAAAACTGAACAACCTGATAATATTGTCATTATCCCTACTGCTATCATTATTATCTGTGTGTATTTCATTTCTTATCTCCATTTTCATTTTCTTTTAATTTCTTTTCATATTTTTCTTTTTCTTCATCTGTTTCTTCTAAATTCACAGACTTAATAAATACAACATCTACATTCCTTCCTGCATTTATTTCTATCACTGGAACCATTTGCTCTGCTAAATCCATGTAAAAATCACCAAGCCTTGAAAATGCTTCATTTAAACCACTGGCAAGTCCTGTTTGAACAGTTTTACTAGGGTCTAATGTTTCTATAATACCTGCTCCAGTGATTGATGTTGTAGTTCCGCTTGATTCAAATGCCTCTCCTATACCAGATACAAACTCTGCTAAAAATGCTCTAGCAATTAATGCTCCCTGCTTAGACACAACTCTGCCTGTCATACCTTCCATACCATTCTCACCAGTAACATAACCGTCTACTGCCCTTTCCAATGTAGAACCATCAGATTTTTTACAGGTTAAAGTTTTCAATCTGAAATTTACTGTCTCTGTAGCTAAATTACCTTTTGTTTCTGCCAGCAGAAAACAGTTTTTAATATCTGCTTTATGAAAGTTTGGTAACTGAGTTAACCCTGTTACTCGCAACAATACAGGTACAGGGTCAGTTGCTCCCTGACCACCAGTTGGAGCAATAACTCCACTTGCAAGTTGTGCTCTTACGAATGAACCAGCTGGTATAATCAAATCTCTTTTATCTATTTTTTTCTTATTAGATTTTTGTTCAGGTTCAGCTTGTAATGGTGTAGTGCCAACTGAAACTAAACCAGTCATCACAGTCACAACTGGTGATGCATTATTCTGACCACTGCTGCCAGCACCATAAGCATAAGGATTATAAGCTGAGCTTGTATTTTTATTGCTCGTCATATTATTAGACACAGGTGGTGGTGGAATTAAATCTGCCTGCTCACTCAAGTTATCTGATGATGGTTTTTCTAATTTTAATTGTTCAAGAATATCTTTCATTTTTCTATCACCATCAGCCTTATTTTTATCTATAAGCTGCTTATTTTCGGCATCACCTTTTTTAACCATATCTTCATTACTTTTAGCTAAAGAACTAATTTCATTCTGCAGATTTTTATTCTGCTCTTTGAGTGCTGTTAATTCTTCGCTAAATTTTGCTCTAATTGATTCATCTAATGTTGTCTCTTTTTTAATAACTTCTACATCAGCTACAGATACTGTATCCTGCTCTTCTTTATCATCACCAAACCCAAGCATTATCCAGCCAAGTACCGCTAATACTGCACCAGATGCTCCAATTGTCAAATAACGCTTTACTTTTTCTTTTTTATATAAATGTTCCATATTCTACCTCTTTATTATTTATAAAAAACATCTACTTTCCAGCAAAGATTACGAGTAACACTTTTATCACATACAAAATAACCGGTATTCTCTACTGTTATTTCTTCTTGTTCTATATATGATAAAATATTATCTTTTCTTTTTTCAGCTAATGCTTCCTGCATCTCTGGAACACTGCCATCAGGTGATGCAAAACCATATACTGCTATATGTGTTATTTCATCAAACGGGACTTGATTTAAAAATTTTGATTTTGAATTATAATACGGTTCAGCCTTTGTTACAGGAAAACTTACCACTGTATGATTGTAACCTGCATTTTTGTATGCCTGTATCATTTCCTGCATATCGCTGTATAAAATACCATTACTGCCGAATAAATCGCTATTACTATTACCAGCATAGTTATGATAACTGCCAGTATTATCTGTTTTATAAATTTTACTATCTTTTTTCCCACTATCTGTATCCTCATCATATGTATTGTATGAATTATCTGCATAATCTTTTGAAGTATATAAATGAAGAATACCGTCTTCATCAATATAGCTTTTTGTCTGCATCTTATTTAATTTACTGCTGTCATCTGACCAGTTAATTTCCTGTACATAAGCAGGAACGAGGTTATATGTAACCTCATCTATTTCTCTTGGAAACTCTGTTTCAGAAGCAGTATGTCCAAATACTAATGCACCTGATAAGATACTAGCTGTTATTATACTGCCTATATCCATAATAATTTACTCCTTACCGTTATTTTCTACTTTTTCAACACTAGAACCTGCAATATCATACATTTTAGGGTCAGCACCAATAAATCTTTGTCCATCAAGATAAAATGTTGGTGTTCCTGATACACCTAATTCATTTGCTAATTTTCTATGCTGTTCAAGTTTTTTCATACCTTCATCGCATTGATTTGGAAAATCTGTTATTTCATTTTTCATTACTTTCATAAGTTCATCTGCTGGATTTTCAGAACATAATATATGAACAGCTTTTTTTGCTGCTTCTGGATGAATGCTGTCAAGTGGTGTGAAAAATACATATCTTGTTACATCAAGCGGTTTTGCTGCAAACATTGCTTCTGCTGCTCTGCAGTATGGACAGTCTGGGTCAGTAAAAACAATAAGTTCATGTTTACCATTTCCCATTTTAACTGATATTGATTTATCTATATTTTTAGTTTTTTCTTCAAAGATATTTTTAGCTGCTCTATCTATGGCTTCTCTTGTAAGATTTCTACCTGTTTTATCAATAACAGCACCAACAAATAATAGTGAGCCATCACAGTTTGAATAAAACACTTCGCCAGTTTTTTGAACAGTTACTTCTTTCAAACCATAAAAATAACTGTCTTTAATATTTAAATCACCAAAATCTTTATAGTCATTAATAGATTTTTTAAGCATATCATCAGTTATTGTAATACATATATTATTATTGTTTGACAAAGATATCTTTGTGTTACCATTATCTTTATGATTAACCATGAAAATAACAGATGATAATAATGCTATTAGTGCGAGCAATACTATTATTGTCACTAATACTTTGTTGTTAAAATTTTTTTTAGTTTTGCAGCTTTGTTTTTCAT
>CAMWVK010000222.1 GCA_947177675.1 uncultured Mucispirillum sp. | reverse complement strand
TATTTAATCCAATTGGCATCTTCATAATATCATCATAAATATTAACCAATTTTAAAACTTCATCAATTTCTTTCGTTGTTATATCTTTGTTATCCCTAACAATATTATCATAAATTGTCTTATTAAATAAATATGAATCCTGAGGAACTATTCCGATTTGTTTTGCAAGACTTTTCTTTTCTATATTTCTTTTTATTTTTCCATTTATTAGCAATTCTCTATCTGAAGCTTCATATAAACCGCTTATCACTTTAAGCAAAGTACTTTTTCCTGAACCTGATTTTCCAACTATTGCAGCTATTTCACCTTTATTTATGTTAAAACTTATATTTTTTATAATATCTCCTGGCTGCTCTGTATATCTAAAACTTATATTTTTAACCTCAATTGTTTCTATATTTTTCACAGATTCTGCACCTGAAGCTGCTGTATCAAATTCTTTTTCAAAAAGAATATCTTCTAAACGTTCAACATACACATAATTTATATTTATTGCTAATAGTGAATTAAAAAAACTGTATACCTGCGCAAAAAATATTTCTGCTAATGACAAAAATGCTATTATTTTCCCTATTGATACTAAATTATTCTGCGAAATAATTATTCCAATTATTAAAACAAAAACCGGCGATAATGTCCGTGACATACTTAATAATATACTCCATGCTGCTGATATTCTCTCATTGATTCCATATTTTTTACAATACTTATCATATTTTTCCTGCCATTCGCACAGCACACTATCCTCTTCTGCTCCTGTTTTAATCGAAGAAACAGCATATAATATCTCAGTTTGATACCCTTGTACTCTACTATTTTCTGCTACAAGTTTTCTCATATTTCTAACCATTACCTTCTGTGATAATATAGACAATATAATATTAGGTATTAACGCTATGCCAAGCAATAATGCAATTACCACATCTGATGAAAAAAAATATCCCCATATAACAACTAAAACTCCAACATTTAAAAACAAGCCAAGCAGGTCTGTCACAATAACATCCTTTACACTTGCTATATGATTTAATGTATATATAATGTCAGATTTCTTCCTTGTGTCAAAAAAAAGATATGGCAATTTTAACATATGGCTTATAACTTCTCTGTTGACTCTTTTATCCAACTTTATTTTCAATTTTGTAATACTAAATTTTAATAATAAATTTGAAAAAATATATAAAACTGATATTATCATAACTTTTAATTCTAATGAAAGCAATGCTGACCTGTCGGAAATACCATCTATAAGTTTTTGTATACTTACAGGAAATGCAAGCATAATTATATAATTTAAAACAGACATTAGAGCAAATATCAGGTAATTTTTTCTATTCTCTGCTATAATTGGAAAAAGAAATTTAAGCATCCTGTGTTCTTTCTTTTTCTTCTCAAAATCTTTTCCCGGTTTTACATTTATAAAAATCCCATCAAATTTTTCTATAAATTCATCATATGAATATTTAATATGTCCAATTTCAGGATCTACTACATATATTAACTTTTGTGTTACTTTTTCTATTATAACAAAATGTTTCTTTTCCTCAATAATTATAAAAGGGACCGATATCTGTCCCAATAACTTAATATCATTACAACGGTATGCCTCTGTTTCTACTCCAAATTTACTAAGTATATCCATGACCTCGCCTGCTGACATGCCATCTCTTCCAATTTTCATAAACTGTCTGATATCATGTAAACTATAATGCGCACCATAATAGTTTAAAATCATCGCAATAACACTTAATCCACATTCTGTCTGCTGTATCTGGGCTATATATTTAACTCTTTTCATCTGTTTTATTCCTGTCGTTTTCTATAAAATCAAGATATACTTCTTCCAGACTTCCTGTTGTTTCAACTGCACCTTCACATGGCTTTTCATCACTTATAATCCTCATACCTGTAACCCCGTTATGACGATGCAGCCTGCTTACTTTATATTTATCTTTTATACGATTTATCTCATTAATATCTTTTAAATCACATTCCCACACTTTATATTTTGTCATCATCATTGCAGTATCAATTTTCTCATTAAGCTTTATCGAACCATTATTAAGAATAATCACATTATCAGCAATATCTTCTACATCTGAAACTATATGTGTGGCAAAAATAATAATCTTATTCTCTGCAAAATCCGCAACAAGATTTTTTAAATTCATCCTTTCGTCAGGATCAAGCCCTACAGTCGGCTCATCTAATATAAGTATTTCAGGATTATTAAGAAGTGCCTGCGCAATATTTACCCTCTGTTTCATTCCGCCTGAAAACTCTCTTAATTTCTTATTCCTTACTTCCCATAATCCCACATTTTTAAGACTCTCTTCTATAATTTTTTCTTCATTTTCCAAACCCTTAAGCGCCGCTATGTATTTTAAAAAAGTAAAAGCACTAAAATCAGGATAATATCCGGGCTTTTGCGGAACATACCCTATTTTATCCCTATAATTTCCTGCCATTTTATATATATCCAAACCATTGTAGTGTATACTTCCTGAATCTGGCACATCAACGGTACAAAGCATACGGATTGTCGTTGATTTTCCGGCGCCGTTCGGTCCCAGAAACCCATATATGCCATGTTCAAACACAAGATTAAGTCCATGTATAACACTTTTATCCCCATAACTTTTTTTAACATCATTCAGTTCCAGTTTCACTATTAATTCCCTCCATTCACCTTTTCAATTTGCATAATATTTCTGATTTTTTGTAAGTTTCTTAAAGAAAAATACTGCTCCAAATATTAATAACACAGAATAAATAATCTCTGCAACATACAGCCATTGTACCTTAATTCCACCAATTAAAAACGGAATCTGTTTACACAAATTTTCTACATAAACAGCATTAAACGGTAGCATGGCTGTAATAATATTTATAACATTATTATTCATATCCATTGCTACATCAGGACGCAATATAAACGAAACTGCAAACCCTATGCACATAACTACCACAGGATTATCTGATAAAAACGAAACACTTAATATAATTAAAAGAATAAAATTAATTACTACAAGTGATATAAAAATAATATGAAGTATATATTGTCCATAGTTGATATTTACCACCATATGGCTTGATACATGCGGAAGCTGTATACTTGTATCAAGCCCCCTTCCTCCTGTTAAAAAAAAGTATACTATAATAGGAACTGATATTAATAATAAATAGAATATATTTGTAATTAAAAAAGACAATAATACTTTTACTTTTGTACATTCTTTCCTTCCATTTCTGCTGCTAAGCATCACCTCATAAACCCCATGCTCTTTTTCATATGTAAATATTGGAGAAAATGCTATAATGATAAAAACTATGACATATTTAGCAATATTTGATAAATCTATGCCTAGAAAGTATGTCTCTCCAGCATATCCAAAATTAATATCAAAATCTATATCTTTATATATTTCAGAAACGGGTATCTGTTTCCCGTTTTTTATATCCCTGTCTTCAAAAAAGTATTCAATATAATCTGCATTAAATGACAGTGGCTTATATTGTTTACAAAACTCTTTTAAACGTTCATCTGTCAATACTCCTTTATGTTTTTCAAATAATTCAATATTTTCTTGAAGTTCTTTATATCGATTATTACCATTTATATAATTTCTTTTTATATACATAAAACTTGAATAAAAAACTAAAATTCCAATTAAAATTAAAACTATCAATACTAATTTTCTTTTATATAGCTTATATAATTCTAACTTAAGCATCTTCTTTCCTCCAAAATATATAACCTGCCTGTATAGTATGCTGTCTATTATACAAATCTGACGCTGCCGACGAAGAGGATACTGTAGATCTCGGTGGTCGCCGTATCATTAAAA
>CAMWVK010000221.1 GCA_947177675.1 uncultured Mucispirillum sp. | reverse complement strand
TATCTTTATTTTTATGTAGTAAGAAATATTCATTCAAAAAAATGAGGGTAAATCAGTAATAATTTTTTATACAGGTATTGTTTATTACTAAAATTATTCATGACATAATGTATCAGGGGGGGGGTATGATGATTTATAAAAACATAAAAAGGATGTAAAAAATGGATAAGAAAATCAACACAAAAGACAATCAGTCAAACCAGTCTAATGCCAATAAAGGAACAGCTGGCACAAACAAACAGTATGACAAGGTACAAGGTAACAGGGGAAAACAGCTTAACCCTAACCAAAAAGATAAATCTGATAAAAAATAAAAGTATAATAAGTTATATATTTTACATAACATAAAAAGGTGGACAATGAAACTGAAATTATTAACTGCTTTATTATTTATTATGATTGCAGGTTGTTCAACAGTTGTGCCTGTAAACTCTACTTTACCCGTTACTGTAACACTTTATGCAAATGATTTACATATAGGGAATAGTATAACCCATTCAATACCATACAACAAAAAAGACCCTAATATATATGCAAAAGTGTATAGAGAAGCTCTTGTAAAATCTGGCTATGATTTTATACTTCTTCCACAGTATGAAATAAAAGATTCTCTTTTTAAAAGCACTATTACAATTATCGGTTATGGTGCAAATGTAAGAAGATAATATTGATAAGGTATTAGTTTGAATGTAAAAAAAGCGGGTTTTTATACCCGCTTCTATATATTAATGAATTAAATTAAACAGTCTTGAAAATCTAGGACCATTTTCTCCCCATGACCAGTATATAATAAATGCTTTTCCTACAATCGCATCTTCTTTCACATATCCCCAAAAGCGACTGTCTGCACTGTTATCTCTGTTATCGCCCATCATAAAATAAAAGCCTTCAGGAACAGTAAATTTTTCCACATTATCAGCTATTGCCAAGTGATAGCCTTCTTCATAGCGAACATAATCAGGCTCTAATTTTTCGCCGTTTCTATATACTATTTTATCTTTTATCTCTATAACATCATCCGGCACACCAATCACTCTTTTAATATAGTCTACTTTTGGGTTAAGCGGATATTCAAATACAACTATATCATCATGCTCTGGTTTAGAGAGTTTATAAGAAAGCTTATTAACCAGTATAAAATCACCTATCTGCAGAGTTTCAAGCATTGAACCTGTAGGAATTGTATATACACCTAAAAAGAAAGTTCTTATAAATATAGCAATAACAAATGCAACTACAATACTGTCTATAATCTCTTTTGAAGAATTTTTAGGTTTTTCTTCTGTTTTTTTATTTTTTTCTTTTTTACTCATACTACTTATCTTCTCCTATACGCAGCACTGCTAAAAATGCTTCCTGCGGCAGCTCAACAGAGCCTATTTGTTTCATTCGTTTTTTACCTTCTTTCTGTTTCTCTAAAAGTTTTCTTTTACGAGTTATATCACCACCATAACATTTTGCAATAACATCTTTTCTAAATGCTTTTACAGTGCTTCTTGCTATTACTTTATTACCTATTGCAGCCTGAATTGCTACTTCAAACATCTGCCTTGGGATAACTTCTTTCATTTTTTCAACTAATTCTCTGCCCTTGTAATCTGCATGATCTTTGTGGACTATAATAGATAATGCATCAACAGGCTCTTTATTTATAAGAATGTCAAGTTTAACCAGTTTGCTTTCCCTGTATTCTGCAAATTCATAATCAAAAGATGCATAACCTCTTGAGCATGATTTTAATTTATCATAGAAATCCATTACCACTTCCATAAGTGGCAGCATATATTCTAATATTACACGACTTTGTGACAGAAATTTCATATTAGTCTGCCAGCCCCGTCTTTGCTGCAGCAGCTGTATTACCGCTCCAACATATTCTGAAGGCAGGATTAATGTGGCAGAAATAAAAGGCTCTTCTATTTTTACATAGTTATTTGGGTCTGGCAAATCTGCAGGGTTATCCACTTCCACACATGTGCCATCAGTTTTATATATTTTATAAATAACAGTAGGTGCTGTAGAAATAAGGTTTAAATTAAACTCTCTTTCAAGCCTTTCCTGCACAATTTCCATATGTAAAAGACCTAAGAAACCGCATCTGAAACCAAACCCTAATGCACATGAGCTTTCCGGCTCAAATGTTATCGCACTGTCATTTAATATAAGTTTTTCTATTGCATCACGCAAATCTTGATACTGGTTAGGGTCAATTGGGTATAGTCCGCAGAAAACAACAGGCTTAACATTTTTAAAACCGGGAAAAGGGTCTTGTGTAGGGTTTTTAGCATGTGTTACTGTATCACCAATTTTTACTTCATGCACATCTTTAATGCTGGCAGAGATAAAACCAACTTCTCCCGGTCCTAATTCATCCATTTGAGTAGCCTGTGGCAGAAATTTACCTATTTCTATAACTTCATATTCTTTTCCTGTTGCCATAAACTGCACTTTATCGCCTTTTCTAATAACACCATCCATTACACGAATAAGAATAATAATACCGCGGTATGAATCATACCATGAGTCAAAAATCATAGCTTTTAAGTTTTTATCAGCATATCCTTTTGGTGCAGGAACATGTTTTACAATAGCTTCTAGTATTTCTTTTGTGCCTATATTTTCTTTTGCACTGGCAGGTATTGCCCCGCTTGCATCTATTCCTATAGAGTCTTCTATTTCTGCCTTTACTCTTTCCACATCAGCAGATGGCAAATCTATTTTATTAATAACGGGAATAAGCTCTAAATTCTGGTCTACTGCCATAAATGTATTTGCAATAGTCTGAGCTTCCACACCTTGAGAAGCATCTACAACAACTAATGCTCCTTCGCATGCTGCTAAACTTCTTGACACTTCATAAGTAAAGTCTACATGTCCGGGAGTATCAATTAAGTTAATAACATATTCGTTTCCATCATCAGCTTTATAGGTTAAGCATACTGTCTGGGCTTTAATAGTAATGCCTCTTTCTCTTTCTATATCCATAGAATCAAGCACCTGTGCTTTCATCTGCCTTTTTTCAAGTGCTCCTGTATATTCTATAAGCCTGTCTGCAATAGTAGATTTGCCATGGTCAATATGGGCAATAATACTAAAATTGCGGATAATTGAAGTTTTCATTAAATATTCCTGTCCTAAAATTCTTTGCATCTATATTTATTCATAAAATATGTAACAGAAAATATAAAATTTAGCAATAAAAAAAGCCCACACAGTATATGTATAGACAGATATATTCATAAAATACATTTTTTATAATTCCTATAACTACAGGTAGTGCCTGCACAGTTTTTATCAAATCCTTTTATTGTTTCTGCTTCAAATAGTATTTTTTTATTATGAAGTTACCCAAAAAATTTGGACAAGCTATATAATTAGCTTGTATGGTAAAAAAATACAGTTATGAGTTTAAGAAGTTTGTAGTAACAGTCATTTAAAGTGGCATAATGAGTACATACTAATTATCAGGATACTTAAAAACACATAAAGAAGTTATATGCAAGATGTATAACAAATATAAGTGTTTTGGAGATGAAGGTTCAAAATATATATATACTCCCAATGGATATAGTGTAGAATTTTAAATAAAAGCAGATAAATTCTAAAAATGCTTGCAGCAATTCATATTTAAAAAAAGGTTGTTCTCTAATTTTAAAAGTAATAAACTTACTTATTAAACAAAATAAATTGACAGGAAAGCAATCGTATATAATATCACAAATTAGAGTAAAAAAACAACATATATCCTTAACTTGAACGGATTAAAAAAGGAACATTATATAGAGAAAAGTATAGTCCATACTACATAGACTATATATAATTATACATGATAAATCAAATTTTAATCAGTATAT
>CAMWVK010000220.1 GCA_947177675.1 uncultured Mucispirillum sp. | reverse complement strand
ATTTTTTATGCTAAAATAGCCACTTGTAAAAATAAAAATATCAAATAATATAAAATATGAGGAATTGAGATTGTGGAAATAATTCAGCAGCTTTTAAATGGTTTAACTGTGGGTGGTATTTATGCACTTATTGCTCTTGGTTATACTATGGTTTATGGTATTATCAAGTTAATTAACTTTGCCCATGGTGATATTTTTATGATAGGTGCTTTTGCAGGTTTTTTTGCTATCACATTAATTACCGATTTATTTATCGGCACATTTGCTGCCGTCAAAGTCGGTGCATTATTTGCAGAATATAAACTGATAACAGCTATCATATCATCTATTATTTTCTGCGGTCTGCTGGGGCTTTTTGTTGAGCGTGTTGCATACAGGCCGTTAAGAGAAGGCTCTCCTAAAGCTATTATAGGTTCGGCTGTTGGTCTTGCTTTTATCATATTTGCAGCAGTATTTGGAAAAGGCAAATTTCAAATAGATACTGCATTATTATTTCTTGTAATTCTTGGTATGTTGTCTATTTTATCATTTGCTTATATTAGATATGCTGGTAACAATATTAAATCTTTAAGTAAAGAAAATATTAATCAGAAAATTATTGTATATTCAGTTTTATATATTATTGCATTTATTATATTAGCATATCTTGCATGGTATTTTGATATTACTGCAATGGTATTTTTATCATTTGCATTTGTTCTGCTTGTTTACTGGCTTGTAGTAAGCCGTGTAAAATCAACAAATGCTGGCGGCAACTCTCGTATTAATGCATTAATCAGTGCCATTGGTATGTCTATGATACTTGCAAATATGGTAATGCTTTTAAGAGGCACAAGTGACCAGCCATATAGAATGGGATTTTTCACTGGCACTATTAATATTGGCTCATTTAGTGTTTCTTCATTACAGATATTTATTATTGTATTTTCATTTATATTAATGGGTATATTATTTTATATTATTCATAAAACAAAATTTGGACTTTCTATGCGTGCAGTATCTCATAACTTAAATGCTGCAAGGCTTATGGGTATAAACCCTGATAAAGTTATTGCTATGACATTTGTTATAGGTTCAGCATTAGCAGGGGTCGCAGGTGTGCTTGTTGGCACATACTATCAGTCAGTAAGCCCAAATATTGGTATGATGTATGGCTTAAAAGCCTTTGTTGCTGCGGTTTTAGGCGGTATTGGAAGTATTCCGGGTGCTGTTGTTGGCGGTATTGTTTTAGGTATTGCAGAAGTTATTGGTATTGCATTTTTATCTTCATCCTATAAAGATGCAATAGCTTTTGGTATATTGATACTTATTCTTATAATAAAGCCAACAGGTATTTTTGGCAAAACAATGAAAGAGAAGGTGTAATATGAATATAGATATTGTTAATATATTAATATTTTCAGGAATTAATATTATTACAGTTTTAGGACTTAATTTAATTACTGGTATTACGGGTCAGCTTTCTTTAGGACATTCTGCTTTTTTTAGTATCGGTGCATATACATCAGCTCTTTTAATGTTAATTCTTGGAGTTCCTTTTGGTGTGGCATTAGTTATTGCTGCATTAATGGCAGGTTTAATTGGCGGTTTATTTGGTATCCCAATACTCAGGCTTCGCGGTGATTATCTTGCTATTGCTACACTTGGTTTTTGTGAGATAGTCCGTGTTGTAATATTAAATTTAAAAGTAAATATCCATGGCTCAGAAAAGCTGCTTTCTACAAGTTTAGGTGGTATTCCCGGTAATACTACACTTATATTAGTGCTTTGCCTTGTTGTGTTTGCTGTATTATTTATGACAGCATTAGAACGCTCAAAATTTGGGCTTGCTCTTAGAAGTATCAGAGAAGATGAAGTTGCATCTCAAATGATGGGCATAGATATAGCACGCCATAAAATATTATCATTTGCAATAGGCTCAGCTTTTGCAGGGCTTGGCGGTGCTTTATATGCAAGCTATATGACAGTTATAAGCCCGGGAGATTTTGGATTTATGCGTTCTATAGAAATGCTTTGTATGCTTGTATTAGGTGGTATGGGCAGTATTGTTGGTGTTATTGCAGGCACAACAGTTTTAACTGCTATCCCAGAATTATTAAGATTTGCTCAGGAATATAGAATGATAATGTATGGTATTGTTTTAATATTTATGATGGTATTTCGTCCAAGAGGGCTTTTTGGCAGTATCAGAGTAAATGTATAGGTTTGGTGATTAGCTATGTCAGATAATACTATATTAGAATTACAAAATGTTTCTCTAACATTTGGCGGCTTAAAGGCTGTAAGTGATGTTAATTTTAAGATGAAAGATAATGAAATTTTAAGTCTTATAGGTCCAAACGGAGCAGGAAAAACATCTACATTTAACTTAATCACTGGAGTATATACTGCAACAAGTGGTGCTATATTATATAAAGGTAATAATTTAAAAAAATATAAACCACATCAGATTACTAATCTTGGTATTGCAAGAACATTCCAAAATATCAGACTTTTTAAACAATTAACTGTGCTTGAAAATATTATTCTTGCTATGAACCACAAAAGAAAAATAAACTTTTTTGCATCTTTACTGCCATTTGGTCCAGGTAAAAAAGAAATGGAGATGGTAAAAGAACAGGCTCTTAAATATTTAGAGTATGCAAATTTAGCAGAATATAAAGACCAAAGGGCAGAAAATTTATCCTATGGCAGGCAAAGAGAGCTTGAAATATGCCGTGCTCTTGCAACAGGAGCAGATTTACTTTTATTAGATGAACCTGCAGCTGGTTTAAACCCTTCAGAAACAGCAGCACTTATGGATATTATTAGAAATATTAAAAATAATTTAAATAAAGCAATCTTTTTAATTGAGCATGATATGAAACTTGTTATGGGTATATCTGATAGAATTGTTGTGCTTGACTATGGTCAAAAGATTGCAGAAGGCACACCTGAAGAAATAAGAAATAATCCTGCAGTTATTGATGCATATTTAGGTAAGGGGGAATAATATGTTAAAGCTTAATTCTATCCAAACTAAATATGGCAGTATTTATGCACTTAAAGGTATAGATTTAGTTGTAAATGAAGGCGAAATTGTAACTATTATTGGAGCAAATGGTGCAGGAAAAAGCACAACGCTAAATACTATATCCGGATTAGTTCGCTCTATTTCAGGCAGTATTGAATTTAATGGGGTGGATATTACTCATATACCTACAGATAAAATTGTAGAAAGCGGTCTTATTCAAGTGCCAGAGGGCAGGGAAATATTTCCAAACTTAACTGTTATGGAAAATCTTAAATTAGGTGCTTTTTTAAGGAAAGATAAACATGGTATAAAAGAAGATATAGAAAAAGTTACATCATTTTTTCCACGACTTTCAGAGCGTTTCAGCCAGCTTGGAGGCACATTGTCTGGCGGTGAACAGCAGATGCTTGCAATTGCAAGAGCATTAATGAGCAAACCAAAATTGTTATTAATGGATGAACCGTCTTTAGGTTTAGCACCTATATTTGTCCATGATATTTTTAATATTATAAAAAAAATTAATGAACAGGGCACAACAGTATTACTTGTAGAACAGAATGCAACACTTGCTCTTTCTATTGCTCACAGGGGCTATGTTATGGAGACAGGCAATATTGTAATGGAAGATAAGGCAGCTAATTTAATGGATAATGAAAGTGTAAAAGCTGCATATTTAGGCTTTTAGCCCCTGATTTATGTCGTAATTATAGTTTTGTAGCTGCTTTTAAGCAAAGCGAATAATTTTATATAGTCTGTATTAAAAAACAAAAATTTTTATATATTAATCATTAATTTAAGTATATGAAATATTTAAAGATATTTATTAATATGGTAATTGTTTACTTCATCAGCTCCTATCTTTATCT
>CAMWVK010000219.1 GCA_947177675.1 uncultured Mucispirillum sp. | reverse complement strand
ATGTATATTCAATTTTTCCACTTACAGCTATTATTCTATCTTTAATATAGCTGGTATAATTTTTATAGTTTCCCGCTAACATACATGCAATAATTGCTGTTGATTTTCCGCTGGAATTTTCACCGCAAAATATAGTTAATGGTTTAATTTCTAATTTTGTTTCTTCTAACACTTTAAATTTAATAATATTCAATTCTTTAAGCATATTTAGTCCTTAGTTCTTCAATATTATCTGATAATTTTATGAAATGTTCTTTCATTCTTTTAATGCTGTTTGATGAATTATCAAGAGTAGATTGAAACCAACTTTTGTTTATTATATTTTCTAATTCTTTATGCCATGTATCTAAATCTATCTTTATTTGATTTTGTAATGATGCAGTAATAAAGAAAAGCGATTCAAACATAATCATATTAAATGTATTTGAAGTGCTGTTCCTTTTAAATGTGTTATCTTTATAAACATCATATAATAACCGCATGCTCGTTTTAAATGTATATTCTAATTTATTACATTCATTGTCATCCATACTATTCATAATACGCATATATTTTCCTAAAAAATTATCAAAACTGCCATTTATTGCAGGGTCAATATTTGCAGGCATCTTTTTAATAAGCTGGGTATTATATGACAAATAAAAAGCCAATGCTCTTAATATTACATATCTATCTCTCATTCTTTTAGAGTCTAACTTTAATTTAACAGCATTTGTAAATTCATCACATTCTGCTAATTCTTTTAATAATTTTGTAGATTTGCCTTTATATAGAGCATGACGCATTTCCTGTTTATTAAGTGGAGTGCCTCCACTATTAATTCTTTCAAATATATCTAATTTAACTGTTTCTGGAGTATCTGCACTCATAACATATACTTGTATTTGGTATCTTTCTATTCTTGCTTGGTGGTCTCTGTGCAAATCTTTAAACAATTTTCCTTTTACACCATTAATATATGTCAAATCTTGTAGTTTAAATCCATTTTTAAAATATTCTGTAATTGTATGCAGCCTTTGTAGACCATCTACAACACTTAATCCACCACCTTTATTTTCTGCAAAATAAAATAAAGGTAATGGTATACCCATTAAAATAGATTCTATTAGCCTTGATTGTTTTTTTCTATCCCAAAGACCTTTATTTCGCTGAAATTCAGGATTTAAGTTTATTTCTTTAAACTCAGTAATTGCTCTATTTATTTCAAAAAGAGAAAATTGTTCTTTTGAAAATTCTACTTTTGCAGGGTATGGGTTACTGTTTGAAGAAAATTTAATAACTTCTTCTTCATCTAATTTTTCCATTTCTTGATTAATTTCTTTTTCACTATCTTCATTTATAGATTCATTATATTGATTATATTCCTGCATCATTTACTCCAATTATTAATAATAAATACCAGTAAAAAAAGTAAAAGTCAAAAAATTTATATAATATCTTTTAATTTACCATAATGGGTATATGAAAATTATAAAACAGCACATAATCTGTTTGTTTAATAGTATTACTATCATAAAATACATGTTATGTCCTGCTGTTACTCTACAGTTAGTAAGTTTATATTATATTTAGTGTCCCTGTCTGCTGCGATGATATGATTATTTTTTATGCCTATACTCCCATGGAGCCTGTGGATTTTTATCTGCCCAAAGTCCTTTTTTTTCATTTTTAGCTGTTATTTGTGCAAATACCGTGTATAACGATTTGTTATAATACATGTAGTTCCATGCACAGCCATTTTTCACCATTTCAAGATTAATATTTATATCACCATCAAAGATTACTGCAACTATTCTGCCATATTTATCTGTGCTTTTATTTTTATCTCGCGGAATATAGGATATATTTTTGTCTTTAATCATTTTTTCAAGGCATAAGCGGGATTCTTCACCAAAGGGCTGTTTAAGCTCTGGAGCGTCTATACCAAAAAGTCTTATTCTTATTTTTTTGTTATTATATGTTGTAACATTAATAGTATCGCCATCATGTATAGAGTTGATATGTTTAATCTTTATTTTGTCTGCATCTGTAATTATAAAATCATATATTGTGTCGTTTATAAATTCGCCTGTTCCGCCTATAATTGCGATAATGATAATTGCTATAACTGTTTTTGGTTTGAATTTAAAGCTTTTAAGTTTATATTTTCTCATAATTTTACAATATTATTCTTAACACATTAATCTTATTTGTTACTGAATTTATAATTTTATCGCTTGCAAAAAGACTAATAAATACATTAATATCTTTTGAGCAATTTATAAATTATATAGAACTTTAATGAATATAAAATGTCTTATTCATAATTGCAACTATTTTATTAAAGCATTTCTATGCATGTATTATGTAATATAATAGATTGACAAATTTATGCGATTTATGTAATTTATGAATTTAAGTTTTTATTAGGTGATAATATGTTTAGATACTTGATTTTAATTATTGCTGTGTCTGTTATACCTTTAACAGCATCTGCACTAACAATTGATGAAACAGTTACATTAGCTCTCAATTCAAACAATAATATTAAAAGCAAACAGTATACAGTAAAGGCTAAAGAGCTTGCATCCAATAATGCCATACTTATTTTTATGCCATCTATTGGTGTAAGCTATGATTATTCATACTCATGGCAGGATAGAACAATAACTGGAAACACAAAAACGGAAGGTGATTTATCTACATTAAGTGCTTATGTAAATTTAAACTTATTTAATGGTTTGTCAGATTTATTTGGATACCAGCTTGCAAGGCTTGATAGAGATATTGCAGTATCTGATTTAGATGCTGCATCTTATCAGACAATTCTTGATGCTCAGCTTGCATTTATCAATGTATTAAAAGCAAAAAGTGATTTAGAAGTGGCAGAAAGCAACTTAAAATTGCTTGAAATGCAGAAAAGAGATGCTCAAATCTCTGCAGATAATGGTTTAATTGCAAAAAATGATTTATTACAAACTGAAACATATTTAGCTTCTGCACAGCTCCAAAAAATTACAGCACAAAGTGCAGTAACTCAGGCTGTACAAAGCCTTGAAAAAGTAATAAACAGGAAATTAGCTCCAAATGAAGAACTGATAGAGCCAGTATTTATGGATATTACTTTGGATAGTGAAGATACTTTAAAAGAAAAAATGTTTGCAAATAGAAGCGACTTAAAAAAATTAGGGCAGTCTTATGAAGCTGCCAAAAAAACAGAAAACCGTTCATTAAGCGGTGTATATCCAAAGATAGATGCTTCTTTTAATTATGCAGGATATGGTGATTCTGCTGACCCGTTTGCAGGAAACCCTGGCGGAATGGATTCTAATATGACAGTAGGTATTACTGCATCATGGAATATTTTGTCAGTAGCATCTGCATCACTGCAGTCAATTTCAGATAAAAGAACCCGTCAGGCACTTGCCTATTCTATAGCAGATACAAAGCAAAGTATGGTGCTTGATTTACAGCGTAAAATAGAAAGCTACTACACATCAAATGCACAGCTTGCTCAGTCAATTATTGGTGTGAAGCATGCAGAAGAAAACTACCGTGTTACTAAAAACCTTTATGACCAAAGTGCAGCAACTATGACAGAGCTTTTAGATGCATCATCTTTATTAAATGAAGCAAAAGTTGCTGAATCTAATGCAAGATACAGTGTTATATCATCAGTATATAATTTAGAATGGGTAATACAGGAAAAACTTCCTGTTCATGAAATGCAGCAGAATAATGGCTCAATCATGCCTGACAATAACAATTCTGCAGTTCCTGCTGACAGCTCGTTAAGATAATTACAAAAAAATAGGCGGAGATGTTAATATATCTCCGTTTTTGTCTACATAATTTTACACTTTTTTTTAAAATTATAAAAAAACACTTGATTTTATCACATATTTTATAT
>CAMWVK010000218.1 GCA_947177675.1 uncultured Mucispirillum sp. | reverse complement strand
TTATTATAATCTTTGAAAAAAACTGAAATATTACAAAAATTATGCATAATGCACAAGTGATAATAGGTTTTCTAACATCTTATTGAAAATACTAAACGCTACATCCTTAGTATCAACTTTGTTATTAGTAAACTAATTCATATGCCATTATTACTTAGAGTGGTCAATTTTATTCCCAATTATATTCCCTCCTAAAAATCCAATAATCCCTCCTACAAATGCACAAGGAATAGTTCCAGCAAAAGCTCCAACTGGACCTCCTACTGCAATTCCAATGTGTGAACCATACTTAGCCCCAGCAAGAGCTCCTGAAACCATACCTGTAATACTTCCAGTTACTTCTCCATGTTTTGCCATATAAACACCTTCTTTCTTTTTATATTTTATTATTACATACCATTTTTCATTGCCACCACAACTAATATTTACTTTCTTTGGTTCTATTGTAATAAGATATTCTATTTCACCGTTATAAGCAACATATTCTCTTGAAAACTCAGGATGTAACTGAAATTAAATATTACATTTCTTTTATCCTCTACATAATATCATATAATCCCCCTCTCATAGCTAGCAAGTGTTAATGTATACTTGCCTTTTTTGTATACAGCATTCTATAAATTAAACTTCTTTGCACCCACAGTTCTTGATAGTATACAACCTGCTAAAATTAATACTATTAAAATAACCACTGCGATTTTTGAAATTTTTATCTTCATAAAAATCTCCTCCCTAATATATTTTAACTATTTACAACTAATACATTAAATGTATCAAAACTATAAATATATACTTTACACAAATTTAATACATGCTTATACATTAAATTATCTCAAATATAGTCATTACACTTTTAAGAAGACTATATTAAAGATTTATCCCTCTTTTTTTTGCCTCTATTAAAACAAGTTTTTTTAATTCTATATCAGCTTCATCTTTGGAATTATTACAGCCTTTTAATATACATTTTAATTCATCTATCGTATTTTCAGATAATTCCTTGCGAATATCATTCATTATTTTTTGTGTTTTCCCTTTTAAAACTATGCTACGCTTATATTCTGCATATGTTTTTTTGCGTTTTCTTAAATCCTGTCTTGTTTTATCCATTTTATTTCCTTTAGAACGATTGCAATGCTGGCATAAAACCTGTAGATTTTTAGGGTTATTTGAACCACCTCTACTTTTAGGTTTAATATGGTCTATATCTACTTTACTTGCACGAAATTTTTTACCACAATGGGCACATGTGTACCACCCATAATTTGAATAGTTCGTTTCTAAACCAGTTTTTCTATAATCACTTGAATAATTATTTTTTGAAAATAATCCCATAGTTCTACCTCTTTTGTTTCTGCATGTTATAACACAGGTTTTCTACTAATACTATTCTTTCTGTCACATTTTCTTTTCCCTTACACCCCTGTATTGTTTCTCTTCAATTTTAAACCATCAAATGCAGATTTTAAGTACCCTGTATTTTCTATAATATCTTCTGGTTCTTCGCCTTGTGACATTCTATAAAAGTCATCAGCTACAATCCATCCAAGCAGTTCTGTTAATGCAGCTGCTGTAGATGCACCTATAATACCACCCATAACTGAACCTACTCCCGGAATTGCTTTAATAATATTAGAAGCAACTGCACGTCCCATTTGTTGTGTCACAGTAACACTTGCAATAGACTTTGCAGCAGCTTGTGACAATGTTATATCAAATACTTTCCCCAATGCAATAATCATACCTATTTGTGCAGCAGTAATTGGCACAGCATCAGACATTGGTATAGGTATCGCACCTGCTGCAGTAGCCGCTGTGGTTGCTGAATGTATAGCAACATGACATTTCTTTTCTAATTCTTTAGGCATATGTACTTTAGATTTTCTCATGCTTTTCCTCCAATAAAATCAACGAGATCTATAATTAATATTTTTTACAGCTTCATTTACTCACAGACTATATTATAGTCACTTTAATAACTATAGTCAAGCCTATTTTTATACAATATCCTTTTTTTATTATCTTTTTTAATAAGGAGAAAAAATGATTGACTATAGCCCATTCTGGAAAACCTTAAAAAAATCAAAAGAAACTACATATACACTAATCAAAAATCATAATATATCTAGTGCTATAATAGACAAACTACGAAAAAACAAACCTATGAACACTACTACATTAAATGACTTATGTCGTATTCTTAATTGCAAACTTGAGGAAATTGCCCGTTATGTTCCTTCTGACAATGACCAGATACTTTGACAATAGTAAAAAGAAACATAAATCAAATATTATAATTAAAAACAATTTATTGCTAATCGGGTAGAAAGTAGATAATTATTTTATCTACAACCTCCCAATCGAGTAAGTAAGAGGAATTGCACTTTAAACTTCTAACGGAACCGCAAGTAAAAGTCTCCTTTTATATGGTCTCTATCATTTAACAGTACAAATACATTCTGCTCCAATAAGCAAACAGCTTTGGCTCTCGTTTTCTACACTCATGAGCAGAGGATTTACCAATTTATTAAATCATATTCCATAAAACAAAATAGTAATCTGGCAAACTTCAGTGCTCGTGAGTATAATAGCGGAGAGCCACTTTTCTGCTCTTCTTATATGTTCACATCGCCAATTTGACAATTCTGCGTCCAATACACTGTAATGCATATTTCACCTAGACACATTACGTCTCTTTTGAAAACTTTTTTATAAAATTGTTAAAACATACAAACAGATATCCAGAAACAAAACAATCAACTCAATAAACTCTCAAACTGAATTAATACAACTGCTATTTGGAAATATCTACTATATAAATCACTATTTTTTTAACACCAGAAATATGTTTTAATCAATTTACTAAATCAGTATATTCTTTTTAGAGATATATGTCAATATCTATAGAAATTATTTTTTCATTTTATATCTGCTATTCTATACCTATAATAAGGAGGCTATATGGAAACAGGAAGGAGAATTACGTATTTCAGGACACAAAAAAATTATTCTGTTAACAAGCTTGCTAATCTTGCAGGAATATCACAAAGTTATCTAAGAGATATTGAACTTGGCAATAAAAACCCTACAATAGAAATACTATCATATATATGTGATGCACTAAACATATCGCTTAAAGATTTTTTTGATGATGATTTACCTACACAAATAAAAAATGAACCATTAATAGGAAAGATATATAAACTTACTCCTAAACAGAAAAAAGCACTGGAACAATTTATAGATACAATTATACAATAGTCATTTAATGCAGGATACCATAATAACTAAATATGGTATCCTATATATTTTATTATCAAAACCTCCTTCTATCATACAATAACCTAAATAAATCTATTATATAAATATATGGCGCCTTCCCGTTCAAATAATATCACAAAGAATATCATTATAATTCCAACAAAGTTCATATTAATTATAGCCCCCTATTACAATCAAGAACTCATCCGCCTACTATATAAAAAATGACATTATTTATCTTGTAATACATACCTGTGTTACAAGATAAATACTTTACCCATAAATCCACATATGGTATGATTATGACAATTACAAAAAGAGACACCTGCTATGTAACATATAAAACCAATAAGTGTAGAATTTTTTAAGAAAATGGTAGCCGAGGAGAATATTATTATATAGATAAAATTTTGTTAATACTTAATTTGCTTGCATAAAAAATAATTAAAAAAGGGGACAACCGTCATGAACAAAATAAAACCATTGCCAATAGGTGTAGAATTTTATAAAGAGATGATAAGTAAAGAATACTATTATATAGATAAAACCTTGTTAATACATGATTTATTGGCGCATAAAAATAAAGTTACATTATTTACACGTCCAAGACGTTTTGGAAAAACATTGGCGCAAAGTATGATTAAAACTTTTTTT
>CAMWVK010000217.1 GCA_947177675.1 uncultured Mucispirillum sp. | reverse complement strand
AATTCGGAGCATAAGGAATGAAATAACAAAAATTTACTTTTTGAGATTTGCGGCGTTTGGATAGTTTAAAATACACTACGCAGGCATATTATATATGGAATTACTTTAAATATCTATCCTCTTTTTTGAAAGCATATTTATAAATATATAATAATAAAATACTTAATAAGTTTAAAAAAAGGATTAAAAGTTAGTATATAATATGTTAATATTTCCGCTTTTAAAAGAACCCACCGAGTTATTTCATTTTCTTTGCGACTTAATTTCTTATGAGCTGTTTTTTTGGAAAAAATACAGGATGTATTTTTATGCAAGTATAGATGAATTTATTTCGGCTATGCGTGGTTATAAAAATTCAAGGATGAATTTTTATAAAAAGGTTTAACAGGATTTGCTGGCTGATTGTCTGAACGAAGTGAGTTGCAGCAGCAATGAAGAAAAAATTGAGAATGATTATACAATTCGGAGCATAAGGAATGAAATAACAAAAATTTACTTTTTGAGATTTGCGGCGGTTGGATAGTTTAAAATACACTACACAGGCATATTATATAATGAAATAATAATTACTAATTTTATTATAAATATTTTCTTTTTCTTGTTGTCTAAAAAAATGGAGGTAAGCCAGTAAATATATCCTTGAATAAAACATAAATTATGTTATATTAAGCCACTAAACTAAATAAAAAATAAGGATAATGATATATGGAATTACTTTCTCCTGCTGGGAATTTTGAAAAATTAAAAGCTGCTGTTCGTTTTGGAGCAGATGCTGTATTTATGGGCGGTCCTGCTTTTGGGTTAAGGGCAAATGCAGGCAATTTTTCATTTGATGAAATGGAAGAAGCATTTAAATACTTACATGTCAGGGGTAAAAAAGGATATGTTACTGTAAATATCTATCCTCAGAGTCATGAGCTTGAAAGCATTAGGAAGTATCTTAAAAAGTGTGAACAGTTAGGGGCAGATGCTTTAATTATCAGCGACCCCGGAATATTTTCAATGGTTAAGCAGGAAGGTATAAAAACACCTGTATCAATAAGCACTCAGGCAAACACTACAAACCTTGCTGCTGTTAATTTCTGGGCATCTCTTGGTGCAAGCCGTGTTATTATGGCAAGGGAAGTCCGAAAAGAAGATTTAATAGAAATTATGAAAAATGCAGAGTGTGAAGTGGAAACATTTATTCATGGGGCAATCTGCATATCTATGAGTGGCAGGTGCTTAATAAGCTCTTATATGACTGGAAAGGATGCAAATAATGGGGAATGCACTCATCCATGCAGGTGGAACTATGCTTTAATGGAAGAAAAACGGGACGGAGAATATTTTCCAGTATATGAAGATGAAAGAGGCACATATTTATATAATTCTAAAGATTTATGTCTGCTTGACAGAATTGGCGAGCTTGTAAAAATGGGCTCTGCCAGTGGTAAAATAGAAGGCAGAATGAAAAGTATAATGTATGTTTCCATTGTAACTGGTGTATACAGACAGGCAATAGATGCGGCTAAAAAAGATGCAGATAATTATAAACCGCTGCCAGAATGGCGTCATTTGCTGGAAAGTGTAAGCAACAGGGGATATATTGAAGGTTTTTACGGTGGTGAATATGATACAAATGCAATAAACAGACAGACAAGCGGATATTCCCGTTCTGCTGCCTTTTTAGGTGTTGCATTAAAAGACAGCTCAAATGATGAATTAGAAATTACATGCAGGGCAAAATTTACACCAAATGAAGAAATAACCATACTTACACCTGATTTGAAAAAAATTAAAGTTATACCAGAAATAGTTTTAGATGAAGGTGGAAATAAAATAGATGCTGCAAGACCTAACTATATTTATAAAATACCATTTAAAGGTAAAGCAGAAGAAGGCTCACTTATTATGAGGTTTTAAAATGGACGCAGAAAATCGCATTAAAGAACTTAGCCAGCTTTTAAATAATTACAGTAAAGCATATTATATTGATAACAGCCCACTTGTTTCTGATGTGGAATATGACAGTCTTTATAAAGAACTGGAATATTTGGAAAAAAAATATCCTGAATATGTTATAGAAAACAGCCCTACTAAAACAGTAGGTGCTAAACAGGATAATAAAATAACAACCGTTACCCATGAAATACCCATGTATTCTCTGGAAAACTCTTATTCCACAGCTGATATTAAAGAATTTTATACAAGACTTTACAAGCTTTTTGGCTTAAATCCAGAAGTAACTGTTGAAGTAAAAATGGATGGTGCTGCATTATCTGTTACTTATGATAATGGCAGGCTGCAGCAGATAGTAACAAGGGGCGATGGTAAATCTGGTGAAGATATTACAAATACTGCCATAATAAATAACCTGCCAAAAGAAATTGCATATAAGGGCAGGCTTATTCTTCGGGGCGAAGTGGTTATGCCAAAGGATGTTTTTAAGCATCTGAATAAGGTAAGGGGCGAAATGGGACAGCCATTATTTGCAAACCCAAGAAATGCTGCAAGCGGTAGCTTAAAGTTATTAGATATTAAAGAAGCAGGAAACAGAGGGCTTGAAATGTATATATATAGTGTTGCATATTGTGATGAAAAATTTATCACACATACTGCATCTCTTGATTTCTGTAAAGAAAATAAGCTCCCCATAAGTCAGTATTTATATGTATGCTCATCTATTTCTGAAATAGAGCAGGCACTGTCAACCATAGAAGATATGCGGTTTTCACTGCCTTATGATATAGATGGTGCAGTAATTAAAGTTAATAATAAAGACTATCAGGAAGAAGCAGGCTGGACTGCAAAATTTCCACGCTGGGCAATAGCTTATAAATATAAAGCTCAGCAGGTTTCTACAAAGCTTTTAGATGTAATATTTCAGGTAGGCAGAACTGGTGCTGTAACACCTGTTGCTGTGCTTGAACCTGTGCTGATTTCTGGTTCAACTGTATCAAGAGCAAGCCTGCATAATGAAGATGAAATTAAAAGATTAAACATAATGAAAGGTGATACTGTATTTATAGAAAAAGGCGGTGAGATTATCCCTAAAATAGTAAGTGTGCAGGAAAAATTAAGAAGTGATAATGCAGAAGAGATAGTTTTTCCTGTTAAATGCCCAATATGTGATACTTTACTTGAAATAAGTGAAGATGATGCAAAAAGAAGGTGTAAAAATACAGAATGTCCAGCACTTGTGCAGGGCTCTATTATCCACTTTGCAAGCCGTGATGCTATGGATATTAAAGGACTTGGAGAAAAAGTTGTGGAAGAGCTTTATAACGCTCATTTAATAAATAATTATGCAGATATATATGAATTAAATGTATATCAGCTTGAAAATAGAGAGGGCTGGGGAGAAGTCTCTGCCATTAATTTAATTAATGCAATTAATGACAGTAAAAATATACCATTTGAAAGGGTGCTTTTTGCTTTAGGTCTGCGTCATGTTGGTGCAGTAGCTGCAAAATTAATAGCCGAGCATTTTAAAACTATGGATAATTTAATGAATGCCAGTTTTAATGATTTGGAGCAGATAAAAGGTGTAGGGGAAGAAACTGCAAAATCTGTACTTTTATCTATGAACGATAAAAATATGCAGGAAATTATTGCAAGGCTTAAATCCTATGGACTGCAGATGGAGTATATAAGCAGTGTATCAAGCAGCAGTTTAAAAGGCAGCTCGTTTTTAATTACAGGCACACTTGATAAGCCAAGAAAATATTATGAAGACTTAATTGTGCAAAATGGCGGCACACTTTTAAGCGGAGTATCTAAAAACTTAAAATATTTAATAGCGGGAGAAAAAGCTGGCTCAAAGCTTGAAAAAGCAAATAAACTTGGTGTAAAAGTTATTTCTCATAATGAGTTTTTAAATATGATAAATAGATAAAAAATTCTTAAAAATATTTCATTTATATTAACCCTGTTTGTAAC
>CAMWVK010000216.1 GCA_947177675.1 uncultured Mucispirillum sp. | reverse complement strand
TTATTTATTTTTAAAACTGTTCCAGCCACTTTTTTTGATTCCTTACCTCTCGGTCGGAAAAAAGTGTCCTTGCAAAAGACGCTCGCCATAGCTGCAGCAACTCACTTCGTTCAGACAATCTGACAGCTAAACATTCCAAAAAAACAGCTCATAAGAAATTAAGTCGCAAAGAGAATGAAATAACATGGGAGCATCCTTTAAAAGCAGATATTAAGATATATGTATATTAATTTTAAAAACCTATTTTTAAACCTAGTATGTATTTTATCTTTATGATTATATAGTTACACACATTCTTTCCAAAAAAATGTGTGTAAGCTAGAAATAATATGGGTAAGCCAGAAATTTATAAAACATACATTTTTACATTCTTATTAAAAAATTATTCAAAAAATCAAGCCTGCAAAAAAGTAAATATAAAATGGATATTTTTTTAATGACTAAATATAAAATATATGATAAATTGCTGTGCATCAATAAATAGCAACGGAGAGAGTTATGAAAAAACTTCTTATTTTAGCTGCTGCTATTGCTCTTTTTTCATTTGGATGTAAAAAAGATGAAGTTCAAAAACAGCAGGATAATGCAAGTCAAGAACAGGCAGTAGAAAAAACTGATATGACTCAGTTTAAAAAATCACTTTCAATATTTAAAAATCCCCAGTATGATTTACTCTACAAATTAATTGAAAAAGGTATCAATGCAGAACTTGAAGATAATGTTACAATACCTTATCCAAATCATGCAAAACGGCTTTTAATAAATGATGAGCAAATCACTATCCAAAAAGGTGCAACTCCACTTGGTATTGCTGCCCTTTTCTGCACACCTTCACTTGTTAATGACTTAATAGAAAAAGGTGCAGATTTAAAAACAACTGTTAATGGCAACTCTATTGCAGCTGTCATTATCCGATGCGGCAGGGCAGAACAGGCGGGTATGTTTGAAAACTATCTTAAAGCTGTCCGCAAATTTGAAAAAGATAATCCTGCAATTTATGAAAATAAATCTGAATTATATGCGGCTAACTCCATAATATATCCTATGAGTGATAATGGAGAATATATTCCAGTGCAGACCATTATGAACTATGCTGTCCAGCATAAATTAAATGATGCTATCCCTGTTATATTAAAATATGCAGGCGGCATTAACTTCTTTAAAAATGATAACAACAACCCTGATAATCTGCTTCCAATTGTTACAGCTTTGGAGCATCAGAACTATGAAGCTGTAAGACTTTTTTTTGAAAGAACAGGCTCACTTTTTGCACAAATGAATACTCTTGATGGTGTAAAAGTTTCATTGATTGATTACCTTTTCTATAATGTCATGGATGAAGAAATAAAAAAAGCAGATATTCCAGTAAATACATTCTTTAAATCATTAATCAATGGTTATAAACAAAGTGGAACAGGTATTGCAGAAATTAAAAAAATTCTTGAAAGTGGCAATTTAACCAGCGAATTAGAAGCACCATTAACTGCTGATAGTGTAGAAATACCAGCTGGAGCAACCTCTGCTCATATTGCTGCTGCTATGGAATATAATGCTCTTTTAAAAGCTATGGCTTTTTATAATGATAAAACTGATATATTAAATATACAGGATAGTAATGGTGATACTCCACTTCATACTGCTGTTAGAGCAGGTAATCTATCAACAGCAAAGGTATTATTAGAGGGCGGAGCATATATTGATATAAAAAATAATAAAGGCTTAACTCCTCTTGCTGTTGCTGTAAAAGAATATAACGGCAAAAATCAAGCAGCTTTTGTAAGGCTTATTTTAACAAGTGCAGGTAATACTAAAACTAACTATGATTTAATGCTTGATGAAAAAACTCTTGAATATGCTAAAAATATTAAAGCTGTAAATGATGCACTTAATAAATATAGTATAAAAGAAAGTGACATAGAAGTAAGAGGCTATTTATTATCTATGGCAAAAACATTTGCAGAAGAAGAGCTTAACCCACAGATTGTAAGAATTTTACAGGGCGGATTAAATAACCAGCTTCCATTTGCTGTCTATATGTATGAAATACCACCATTTCCAAAAGATGCTACCCCATTAATTGCAGCAGCCATTGCATGCTCTGAAAATACTGCCCGTAATTTAATACTTGCAAAAGCTGATACAGATATAAGAATTACTGGTGAAAATGACTTAAAATATGATGCTTATGATTTTGCAGACAGAGTTTCTGAGTGCGAAGCAGTAAAAACAATACTTAAAAACCCAGCATCTTTAAAAGTTGATATGCAGGAATTTATGAAATGGGAAGCTGCTATTGCAAAAAGTCAAGGTGCATTTGATGATAAGCCTGCAAAAGATAATACAGCAGAAACAGAGCAGGCATACACTATAGAAGACACTAATGATGACAGCCAAAAGGATAATGCAGATGTTGAATTAATTATTGAAGACGAAACAGATAATTAATAATTATAAATTGTCATATATAAATTAAAAATAAAAGCCTGATAATGAGTTTATATTATCAGGCTTTTTATGTATATTATATAAAACTATTAGCTTTTTTAAATAATATCAAATAATTACAACTATTATTTTAAGAAATGGTATGAAGCAGTAAATATATGAATGATTACTATTTTGGTGGAAAGTATTTAAGAGCTATTTTTTTACCTATAATCTGTCCTGCAATACCAAAAGCCATAAATATAAATATATACCAGAATGAAAATCCTGCAGAGCGGCGGAGTATTGCTGCAACTGGGATTGGTGCATGAATACTTAAAAACCACATAACACTGTATGATGTAAAACGGCTTCTAACCATACCAAATGGCAGATTTAGAACAAAGCATATAATACCTATTTTAAAAATTGTAAAAATTGTTTCATAACTCATAATATTTATGTTATAATTATTTTATACTAATTTGTAAAGGTGCTTTATGGGTAAAAAGTCAATAATCTGCTTAATATCTACATTATTATTTTTTGCAGGCTGTAATAAAAATAATGAAATAAAAGAAAATGTAAATATTCAGCAGGATAATATTTCAAATAGCAGTGAAGAATTGGCAGAATTAGAGCTAATATCTGAAAATGGAGAGATTATTCAAAATGCTCAAGTTCCAAAAACAGAAAGGGAGGGAATAGATGCAATAACATCTGTTCATGCAGATAAAAATATTCCTGCTGCCACAAGTAAAAATGATATGGCAGTATTTTTCCGTGCAATATATGATAATGATACTGCAAAAATCAGCGAATTTTTAAATAAGGGCTTTGATATAAATGCGATGAATAAAAATGGGGAAAATGCAGTAAATGCTGCTATTGCTTCAGGCAGTTACTTTGTTCTGCAGTTTTTAATTGATAATGGAGCAAATTTAAACAGCACATCAGATACAGGTATTCCGCCGCTTAGTCAGGCAATCTTAGAATACAATAAACAGGCAATAGATATACTGATTAATAGTAAAAAAGTTGATATGTATTATGTATGGGGAGATATGTGGACAGGTTCACCTTTATATATTGCATGTTCAAAAGCTAATGTTTATGCACTTGAAAAAATGGTGGAAAATGGTGCAGATTTAAATTACGATTTCAGTGAATATAATGCTGTGCCTTTAATACATTATGCGTTAAATTATAAACAGTTTATAAAAAATGAAGAATATAGAGAATTAATTGCTTTTTTAATATTGAATAAGGTAGATATTAATGCAAAAAATAATCAGGGGCAGACTCCATTAATGGCTGCTTTGCAAAATAGTGATATAGATGCTTTTAATGCCTTAATCGCAGGTGGTGCAGATATTTCAATAAAAGATAATAATGGTAAAACAGCACTTTTTTATGCAGAAAGCTTAAAAGGTTTATCAATACTTCCTGATAATGAATATGAAAAGATAATTAATTTATTATCAATAGATAACGGAACAAAATAAAGTTCTTGCAATTAATATAAT
>CAMWVK010000215.1 GCA_947177675.1 uncultured Mucispirillum sp. | reverse complement strand
ATTTTATCTTTATTATTATATAGTTATAAAAATTCTTTCCAAAAAATTGGGGGTGAAGCAGATAATTGCGTATATTTTATGAAAGGTAATTTATACAGCTTATTTTATAAAGAAAAAGTGTAACAAAACTATTGTTTTACAAATATAAATTTGATATAAAATTTTAATTAAGGGGGTCAATATGATAGATATTCAAAGTATAAAACTTTTAATGGCAGGCAGAGCAGGTGTTTATGGGCTTTTAGCAGATATATTTACAGCACCAGCAGATATGGAAATGATATATAACCTGTGTAAATATTTATATGATTTAACAGAATCTGTGGAAGTGATAGATGAGCAGGAAGAAATAATGCAGGGCTTTAAAGGGCTTGCATTGTGGTATCAAAATGCACAAAAAGCAGAAAAAGGATGGGTTGAAACAAAATTAAAAGAAGAGTTTATATCAGTTTTTAAAAATCCTGCCATGTCTATTGGTATTATTTTCCCAAATACTGAAAATATTGATGAAGTTTATAATAAATATGGCTATAAACCTGAATTTAAAAGCGGTGGATTAAATGAAATGCTGTCATTTTTAAGTTATATGGCAATAGAAACAGCTAAACAGGATAACCATGAAGCTGTTTCAAAATATTCAAAATATCAGCTTTTATTTTTAGATACATATATTATGCCTTATATTTCAGGCTTTTGTGAAGCATTATATGAAGTTGTGCCAAATTATGGCATATTCCAGTATATAGCAGTTATTCTGCATGGCTTTCTTATGCTTGATGAGCCAACATTAAAATATTTTTAATTTAATAAACCCTTATCTACATAATACCGCATTGCTCCCGGATGAATTGGGGCAGTATTATATTTAAGCATTTCTTTAATATCTAAGTTTTTTAAAGATGGATGCAGTGTTTTTAATATATGCAGATTTTCAACAATTTCTTTTGCGATTATATAAGCTGCATAGTTTGATGTTTTGCTGGAAGTAACAATAGATGTCATAACACTTAATGTTTTTGTGCTGTTGGGGTTATTAGCTTTTGGATAAACTGATTTATTAATCTCTGTCATTTTATAATCAGGGTATTGTATTAATAAATTATTTGCACCAGTAATATCTACAAAGCGTATTTTAGTCGTTTCTGAAAGCTGCTTTACTGTATATAAAGGCACAACAGAGTTGATAAAAAATCCATCTAATCTGCTGTCCTGCAGCATTGTAATAGTTTCTTTTAAGTCTTTACTTTGGTTGTCATAATTTACTGTATAATTATCAAGTCCGTAAGAGCTTAAAATTAACTGGCTGTTGTAGTATGTATTTTCTCCAATTACACCTATATTTATATTTTTATTCTGTAAATCCATTAGTGTTTTTATTTTAGAATTTTCGCTGACTATTAACTGCATAATTTCTGGTGCAAGGCTTATAATAGAGCGTAAATCATACTGTGGCATACTTTCCCATTCACCAAGCCCTTTATATGCTCTATACTGCACATCATTTTCAACAATACCAAGCATTAATTCGCCGCTTATAACTTTATCTATATTATAAACTGCACCTTCTGTTTCCATAACATCAGGGCTAAGTTTATGTATTTTAGAATTTATATTTAATATTTTACCAATGGATGCACCAATAATGTATAAACCTCCATTTTTATCTCCAGTGCCTATTGTAAGCTGCACAGGTTTGACCAGCCTTTGCTGTGCATAAACTAAGTTGGAAAAAAAAAGCATGGAAGCTGTAAATAATAAAACAAGTTTTTTCATATATTCACCAGAATATTACAAATATATAATATATTAGATAATATGTAATGGAAAATCAAGTTTTTAAATAAATCATCTTGTTTTTTATAAAGAATTTTATATATAATGTAAAAAATTTTACAGGAGTATTTATGGTAACGGATAAACTTCCAAAAGCAGTAGTATATAGAAATGGCATACTTTCATTTTTAGACCAGACAAAACTGCCTTTGCAGGTAATATATGAAGAACAGAAAACCCCTGAACAGATATATGAATCAATAAAAATGCTTAAAGTTCGTGGTGCTCCTGCTATTGGTATTGCTGGTGCTTATGGTATTGTTGTATCTGTGAAAAAATATATTAATGAGCCTGTTGATAAGTTTATTATGGAATTAAAAAAAATTGGTGAATACATTAGTTCATCAAGACCTACTGCTGTAAATTTATCATGGGCTGTTAATCGTATTATTAAAAAGGCAGAAAGCTGCACTTGTAATTCTAGTAATGAATTGTGGCATGAACTTGAAAAAGATGCAGATAATATTCATAATGAAGATAAAGAAATCTGTGCAAATATAGGAAAGTATGGAGCAGAATTAATTTATGATAATTTTGGTATACTTACTCACTGTAATGCGGGAGCATTAGCTGTTTCAGAGCTTGGCACTGCACTTGCTCCAATATATACAGCATTAAATGAAGGTAAATCTTTTAGAGTATATGCTGATGAAACAAGACCGCTTTTGCAGGGTGCAAGGCTTACAAGTTATGAATTGCAGCAGGCAGGTGCTGATGTTACATTAATATGTGATAATATGGCAGCTTATGCTATGAGTAAAGGCTTGATAGATATGGTAATAGTAGGCTGCGACAGGGTGGCTTTAAATGGTGATACTGCTAATAAAATAGGCACGATGAATGTGGCAGTTTTAGCAGATTATTTTAAAATACCTTTTTATGTGGCATGTCCTTCATCTACTTTTGATAATATGACATTAACTGGAAAAGATATTGTTATAGAACAAAGAGACAGCATGGAAGTTACTCATTTTGGTGGAGTGCAGACTGCTCCAGATAATATGAAAGTATTAAACCCTGCATTTGATGTTACACCAAATGAGCTGATTACAGGCTTTATTACAGAGTATGGCATTATAAAACCGCCTTATATTATTAATCTTGAAAATATATTGTATAAAGGCAGGAAATAATTATGGATTATGCTTTAGATATATGTGAAATCGGCAGAAGAATGTATCAAAGAGAGCTTGTAGCTTCAAATGACGGCAATATCTCTATAAGAGTAGATAAAAATAAAGTGCTTATTACACCAACTCTTACAAGTAAAGGCTTTATGAAAAAAGAAGATATGATTATGATAGATTTAGAGGGCAATATCATAGAAGGTACTAAAAAGCCCTCATCAGAATATTTGCTGCATACAACAGTATATAAAATGAGAGATGATGTAAATGCAGTAGTACATGCTCACCCAGTAACTGTTTCTGCTTTTGCTATCGTTGGCAGGGCAGTAGATATGAGCTATATGCCAGAAGCATTTATGTCATTAGGGTATTTTCCTGTGGCAAAATATGCTAGACCTGGCACAGAAGAATTAGCTAAATCAATAGAGCCATTTGTTAGAAAATGCAACGGCTGCCTGCTTGCAAACCATGGGGCAGTATCATGGGCAAAAGATGTGTATAGTGCCTATTACCTTATGGAGCAGTTAGAGTTTTACTGTAAAACATCATTAATAGCAGAGAGAATAGGCACTCCAAATATTATTTCTGTGATTTAAGAGTTTTTAAAAATTCTTTAGTAAGTTTTGTATCATATTTTACAAACTCATTTATTATTCCTGCAACTGCATAATAAAGATTGCTTTCAGGCTGAGTGATTTGTTCTTTTAAATATATGGTAAATTCATTTATCCATGTAAGAATATGAGCCTGTAAAAAATTATACTGTTCCTGCAAAATATTTAAAAGCTTATCGCTGTTTTCTTCTTCTAACAGTTTAGTAAAAAGAGCATTTATTTGCTGCATATAAAGCATTTCTATACTTATATGGTCTACAGGGTAAGTGTTTTCTTCTGGTGGTAAAAAATTATTAATTTCATATATATTTTTAACTTTTTCTATTTCTCTAATCTTCATATCACTGCTTGAAATATATCCAGAAGCAGTGCATGGAATAG
>CAMWVK010000214.1 GCA_947177675.1 uncultured Mucispirillum sp. | reverse complement strand
GAGTTTTTACAGAAAGAAAATGATAATGATATTAACTATGATAAATATTTACCATAATTAAACTTATTAATAAAATAACTATATATTAAATGGAGATAAAAATGGCAAAAGAATTGTCCAGCAGAATAAATCCTGCTGACTATGAAAAAAGTGTTTATAAATTTTGGCTTGACAAAAAGCTTTTTCATGCAGATGAATACTCTAAAAAACCTGCATACTCAATAGTTATACCACCACCAAATGTTACAGGCTCACTTCACATGGGGCATGCACTTGACGAAACTATACAAGACATATTAGCCCGCTTTAAAAGAATGAAAGGCTATGAAGTATTATGGATGCCTGGAACTGACCATGCAGGTATTGCCACTCAAAATGTTGTAGAAAAAATAATAGCTGCTGAAGGTAAAACTCGTTACGATTTAGGCAGAGAAGCATTTATAGAAAGAGTATGGCAGCAGAAAAAAGAATCAGGCGGCACAATTATAAGCCAGCTGAAAGCTCTCGGTTCAAGCTGCGACTGGGATAGAGAACGGTTTACAATGGACGAAGGCTTATCTCGTGCTGTTAGAGAAGTATTTTATACCCTTTATCAAGAGGGATTAATATACCGCTCTAATTATATGGTAAACTGGTGTGCGAGATGCCACACTGCATTAAGCGATATTGAAGTAGAATTTATAGAAAAAGATGATTTTCTTTATCTTTTAAAATACCCTGTTGAAAACAGCAGTGAATATCTTGAAATAGCAACAACCCGTCCAGAAACTTATCTTGGCGATACTGCTGTTGCTGTCCATCCAGATGATGAAAGATATAAACGATTAGTAGGAAAAAATGTTATTCTCCCACTTATTAACAGAAAAATACCTATAATTGCAGATGATTTTGTAGAAACAGAATTTGGAACAGGATGCGTAAAAATTACTCCAGCACATGACCAAAATGACTTTGCAACTGGTATTCGGCATAACTTAGAAAAAATTGTATGTATTGATGAAAACAATAAAATATGCGGCAACTTCTACCCTGAATTTGAAGGAATGGATATATTAACTGCAAGAAAAGCTGTGATTGAAAAATTTAAAGAGCTTGATTTGATTGTTAAAATTGAGCCATTAAAACACAATGTTGGCTGCTGTTACAGGTGTAATTCTGTAATTGAACCCCATATTTCTATGCAGTGGTTTGTAAAAACTAAACCTTTGGCAGAAAAAGCTGTAGAAGCTGTAGAAACTGGTAAAATAAAACTTATTCCAAAACAATGGGAAAATACTTTTTTTGAATGGATGAATAATATCCGAGACTGGTGTATTTCTCGTCAGATTTGGTGGGGACACAGGATACCTGCATGGCACTGTGCAGACTGCTCCTATATTACAGTTGCAAAAACAGACCCAGATAAATGTGAAAAATGCGGTTCTACAAACATTCATCAAGATGAAGATGTGCTTGATACTTGGTTTTCTTCTTCTTTATGGCCGTTTTCTACAATGGGGTATCCTGAAAGAACTGATTTATTAAAAAAATTCTACCCTACTTCTACACTTGTAACTGGTTTTGATATTTTATTCTTCTGGGTTGCAAGAATGATGATGATGGGACTTAAATTTATGGACGATGTGCCATTTAAAGATGTTTATCTTCATGCCCTTGTTCGCGATGAAAAGGGGCAGAAAATGAGTAAATCCAAAAAAAATGTTATTGACCCACTTATTATGATTGATAAATACGGTGCAGATGCTTTCCGCTTTACTCTTGCTGTATTTGCTGCACAAGGCAGAGATATTAAAATGAATGTAGACAGAGTTGAAGGTTATAGAAACTTTATTAACAAAATATGGAATGCTTCTAGATTTATTTTAATGAATTTAGGTGATGAAATACCAAAAATTGATGAAAACAGACTTGAAAGTATTGATAAATGGATACTAATGAAGTTACAGCATACAGCTAAAAAAGCATCAAAAGCAATAGACTCATACAGTATAAATGATGCAGCAAATGAGCTTTATCAGTTTTTTTGGATGACTTTATGCGACTGGTATCTTGAAATTATAAAAGACAGAATGTTTAAAGGAAACAATGAAGAAAAAGAACAGGCTCTTGCAACAGCAGCTTTCGTATTAGAAAAATCATTAATTGCACTGCACCCATATATCCCTTTTGTTACAGAACATATTTTTCAAACATTGACTGGAAAAGAAACTATTATGTATGAAAAATATCCTGATAACTTAAATTATAATTTTGACAGTGAAGAAAAAGGAATAGATAAAGTTATTGAAGCAGTAAGCTTAATTAGAAATATTCGTGGTGAATATAATATTAATCCTTCTATCCAGCTTGAAATAGTTATTAATACTGATGATAATGATACCCTTAAACTTTTTCAGACAGAAATACCATTAATTATGAAAATGGGGAAAGCAAAATCAGTAAAATTTAATGAAAAAGCACTAGAAAACTGTGCGAAAAGTGTTGGAAGCGGCTTTGAAATCATGGTGTCATTAGAAGGCACTATTAATATTGAAGAAGAAACTGCAAGGCTTGAAAAAGAGAAAAAAGCTGCCTTAAAAGATGTAAACCTTTATGGAGGTAAACTTCAAAATCAAGGATATCTTGCAAAAGCTCCTGCTCATGTTATAGAAAAAGATAAAAAAACTTATGAAGAAGCAAAAGCAAAACTTGATAAAATAAATGAAGCTTTGAAAGGTCTTAAAAAGTAATGACAGCAGATAAAAGTAAGCCGCCATATTTAAAGCGAATATTTGCAGGTAAAAATATATATATATTTACTATGGTGGCTCTTGCTTTTGCATTTTTAAATATATACAGGCTTAATAATCCATTAGAAACAGGCTCTAATGCTCCAGAACTTACGCTAACTGCATATAATGGGGAAAGCTTTATAATGAATGAGATATTAAGCCCTAAAGTAGTTATTTTTTATAAAAAACATACTTATTTTTCTAACTATATTATTAATACAACTTATAAACGAGCACTGCCTGCTTTTAAAATATTACAGGACAAAGGGATTGCTCAAGTTATAGTTATAGCTCAAGGTTATAATAATATTGAAGAATTGAATAATCTTTTAGGGGAAGATGATTATTCAAAATATAAAGATATAATATTTGCAACAGATACTAAAACAGCAGGCAAACAATATGGGATAAGAAGCTGGCCTCATTTGTATGTTGTAAGCTCTGATAACAGAGTGATTTATGAAACAAAAATAGGCAGTGCAGATAAAGTGCAGCAGATATTATGGAGGGATTAATGGAAAATTTTTTTGCAAAAGATTTAAATGAAAGCTATGATGTGATTATTTTAGGTGCAGGTCCTGCTGGCTGTTCTGCTGGAATATATGCTGCACGAGATGCACTTTCTGTTCTTATTTTAGAAAAAAACTTCCCCGGTGGTAATATGGCTATCACGGAACATATAGAAAATTATCCGGGATTTACTGACCCTGTATTAGGTCATGAAATTACAGATAAATTTGTTAAACATGCACAAAAATTTGGTGCAGTAATAAGGCAGGGTAACTGTGTAGAAGTAAAAAATGAAGGTGTATGGAAAACAGTTATACTTGAAGATGGCAGGAAAATAAAATGTAAGGCATTGATTATTGCAACAGGCTCTAAACCTAAAAAAACTGGTGCAAAAAATGAAATGAATTTCATAGGCAGAGGTATTTCTTTCTGTGCTACATGTGACGGCGGCTTTTTTAGAAATAAAGAAGTTGTTGTTATTGGAGGCGGTGATTCTGCCCTTGAAGAAGGAATATATCTTACAAAATTTGCTTCCAAAGTAACAATAGTTCATAGAAGAAACGAATTTAGAGCAGCAAAAATAATTCAAAATCGTGCAAAAGAAAATGAAAAAATTTATTTTATGACACCTTATGTAGTAGATGAAATTCTTGGAGAAAATACAGTAACTGGTGTTAAATTAAAAAATACACAGACTGAG
>CAMWVK010000213.1 GCA_947177675.1 uncultured Mucispirillum sp. | reverse complement strand
TTTCTATGAAAAATCTTGTGCAAACCATAATCCTGACGGATGCTTAAAACTAATAGATATGTATAATACTTACAAATTTATAGAGCTTAAAAATATAGGAAACATTGTGGCTCATGCTGAAAAAATGTGCAAAAGCGGTGCATCTAATATGTGTGTATTTCTTGGCAATATGTATAAAAGATATACAAGAGTTTCAAGAATAGATAAAGAAAAAAGTTATAATTATATTCTTTCATCATGCAATTTTAATAACCCATACGGCTGCAAACTACTTGGAGATATGTATTCCATTGGATATGGTATTAAAGAAAACAAAGGCTCTGCACTTAGATATTATGATAAAGCCTGCCAGCTTGGATTTATTTCTGCATGCACTTTAAAATAATATAAGTAATGGCGATAAAATGAAAAAGTATTTAATAATTATAACTTTATTTTCTTTAATATCTGCCTGTAATAGGAATAATCAAGACTATGGGCTTTCTGCATATAAAAATAAAGAATATATTACAGCATTTGCATTATCTGAAAAAGGCTGCAATGAAAAAAATGGCGAAGCATGCTATATTCTTGCTAATATATACTATATGGGGCTTTCTCGTCAAATAGACCATATAAAAGCAGCAAGATATTATATTAAATCATGTGAAATAGGTAACGGCAGAGCATGTTATATGATGGGCAGGCTTTATTCTGAAAGCAGAGTTATACCAGAAGATATTGACCAGTCAGAAGCATATTATAAAAAATCAAATAAGATGCTTACAAAAGAATGTAATGCAGGAAATCCAGAATCATGCCTTTATGCTGGTGCGTTATATTTATACAGCAAAGGCGTGCCTCATGATACAGATAAAGCATTAGGATTTTTTGAAAAATCATGTAAAATGGATTATGCTTCAGGCTGCTACACTATCGGATTTCTTTTAAATACAGGCAAATATGGTGCTATGAAAAATTATGATATGGCTGCAAGCTATCTTAATAAAGCATGCAGACTAGGGTATAAAGAAGCATGTAAATAAAGTCCATAGATACTTCGCCTTACAGGCTCAGTATGACATAACTGCAGTATTTGTATTATTTGAAAGTGCATTTATCCAATAATTTTACTTATTAATAATGTTGCATGGAGCAGATTTATTATATCTTCTAACTTGATAAAGTTGTGGTGCAGGCTCTTTTTTGTATTCTTCTGATATTTTCATTTTATATTCATCTATTAATCCAGCTCCTTTTTTACCGAGTATAAGAGTTATTCCATCCCAAACAGAAGATAAATACGATGTTGTCACGATATAGTTACCACTGATTGAATCTGCTATAAATACTCTATCCTTAACTATATTTTTAAAAACAACATAATGATTACCATTACTTCTTTGTAATACAATTATTACTGGACCTTTGAGTCTGTATAGTGTATCAATATCAATTTTTACACCAACAGCATCATAACCAAAATATTCAGCAACATATTTTAAATGCAGCATATTAAATCCTTGTTTTTTTACTTTATCAATATCTTTTGGATTCAAATTTCTTATTAATTGATTGATTATTTTTTTTTCTGAAATATACTCCCCAAAATAACCATATATTAATGTGGACAGAGCAGCTGCACCGCAAGTATAATCATATTGCTGTGGTGTAATATTTTCCCATTTTAATTCATATGCAGATTTTAAAGGATAATAATTAAATAATTGCTGATTTGAACATGACATAATTATTATAATATGTATTATCAATAAAATCTTTATTTTATACATTAAAATGTCCTTGAAAGTCCAAAAGTAATTATTACATCTCTTGAATCATCATTTAAACCAGTTTTTACATCTATATTATAAATTATATCTGCAATTCCTCTAAAGGATAAACCACCACCTAAATACATTGGTAAAGTATCTGTGCCATACATTCTATTATTATTTATTTTAATAGCATCATTATAACTAATATTAAAAGAAATATTAGCTGTTAAAAAGTTATTAACAGCATACCCTAGTCCTAAAAAACTATATACACCCATCCCAGGTTCATAATTTGTATTATTATAGTTTGCTTGAAATATATAATCATATCCTACACCTGCATACATGATAGCAGGATCAAAAGATTTTACTATACTTACATTAAAACCAAAAGCACCATGCCCACTACTTGTTGCTAATTCATTATAAGGATATTCTTTATATGGGTGTTCACCAACAGGTATAGAACCATTTATATTAAGTGTAAATGCAGGCACATAAGCTGTCTCATATGACAGTTGGACTCTACTAGAAATAGAAATATCTGAAATATTAAAAGATGAATAATTTTCATGTAAGTTTGAAGAAACATTTTCAACCAAATTCGCCATAAAGGGTAAATAAATATTCATTTCCCATCTATTAAGAATTCCAATAGATACTCCAACCCCTAATATTAATCTATTTACTGTTAGATTTGCCCGTTCAAATTGTTCTATTCCCAACATTGCATAATCATATCTACTTCTTTCATATGAAAAATCTATATTTAAATCTACCTGCCCTGGATTTAAAGTAACAGTTGTATTTTTAAGAAAAGGCAGTGGAGGTTGTCTTTCTTCTTGTCCTATTGAAATTGTTTCTTTGTAATTACTTGCATAAATTATCTTATGACATAACAAAACCATACACAAAACAAACATTATATATAGATTTTTTTGCATATTAGCTCCTATTTTTAATGTTTATTAAGTATATATTCAAAAAGTGGGACATTAAGCCCCACTTTTTGAGTAATTAGTATAAACGACTTTTTGAATTTATAAATCCATGCTGGAAAATACCTGTTGAATTGCCCCATCTCACACGACCTTTATCCTTACCATCAAGTTGATTATCAAGTATATAATTAACTTTGCTAAGGTCAAATTGTTCAGAAATAGTGCTGCCAACAGCAAGTGTTCCGCTAACATCATATGTTACATATTGTCCACCTCTGGATGTCAATCTCCAAGCTCTCTTATCAAGTGGGTTAGTTTTATTATAATAGTAATTCAATTCATATTGACCCATAGCAGATACATTAGACATATCTTCATCAGTCATAACAGAAACACCATCAGTGTTAGATATATTTGCAAATATCGCAGGAGTCTCCGCGAAAGCAGCTGATGTAAAACAACCTAACACGAACAACAAAGAAATTATTAATTTTTTCATCATAAGTTTCCTCCTATTTGTTTTATGATATTTTTATTATATACAAAAATTATAAAGAAGTAAATAAGAAAATATTGGCATATTAATTGCTATATCAAGACATATATCATACATTAGGGGGTATATTATGGAAATAAATTCTTTAAATTCATTATATGCATTATATTCAGTAAATAATGTGGAAAAAAGTTCCACAAAAATAGTATCTCAAAATGAAAATCAGTCTTCTGATATGGATAAAGTAAATATATCAGAAGAGGCTTTAAAGCTTGCTCAAATCTCTAATAATAGTGATGCAGAAGAAATAAAATCAACAAATGAAATTTTAAAATCAGACAAAGCAAGTGATTATACAGAAGAAGAAATGCTTGCATTATTAAATGGCAGAATAAATGGAGATTTGCCACATAAAGATGGTGTATTACCTGAAAATAAGGCTTTATTGCAGAAGTTAGAAAGTATGCAAGAAGATTTGCTATATAAATATCCTAATATAGATGATGTATATGCTAATGGATATAATGAAATAGCTGCAATGAGAGCTTTTGTAGCACATGCTGGAAAATATGTAAAAGTAACAATAGAAGATGCTGTAAGATTTATGCAGACAGAGCATAAATCACAAGAAATGTGTTATACTGATATTACTGCAAATATGAATTATGAAGAAGGCTTAAATTACATTAAATCAGTAGATTCTTTAACCGATATTATTTTATTAAATGCTAGAATGTGGGCAGATGACAGTTTAAGTGAAGAATATAAAAATAATATGTATCAGCAGTTATTAGATAGAT
>CAMWVK010000212.1 GCA_947177675.1 uncultured Mucispirillum sp. | reverse complement strand
TTTTTTAGATTTTACATAATTACAGGCTTTTTCTTCCCCGTTTTTTCCTGATAATATTTTATCCATTGACTACCTTTTATGTAAAATTTTTTAGAAAGGATTTCCTGTGAACTTCTGTTATGCCCAGTTTTTTAATGGCTGCAATATGCTCTTTTGTGCCATAGCCTGCATTTTTTTCCCATGAATAGCCTTTATATACTTTTGCAAGATTTGCCATTAAGTTATCCCTGTAAACTTTTGCTATAATTGATGCAGCTGATACCTGTATATATGTATCATCTGCCTTGTTTGGATGGATATATTCTTTATCTATATGGTTAAGTGCTACTGCATCAACTATTAGTTTATCATAATTACATGCAAGCCTTGACAGGCTTAAATGCATTGCCTGTTTAACTGCATTTAATATATTTATCTTATCTATTATAATAGGACAGACCACACCTATACCATAGGATACAGCATTTTCTATAATAAATGGATAAAGTTCTTCTCGCTTTTTTTTAGAAAGTTTTTTGGAATCTTTTATGCGTTCATCATAAAAACCGCTTTCAAAGACAATCGCACAGGTTACAACAGGTCCAGCAAGGCAGCCTCTGCCAACTTCATCTATTCCTGCTATGAACATTGTTTTTTAGCCAAAATACCACGCTCAAACCAATCTATAACCTGCTGCAGACCTTCACCTGTTTTGCATGAAATTGTAAAGTACTCTAATGTACTTTTTATTTTTTTAGCATTTGAGATGGCTTTTTCTATATCAAAATCTACATAAGGTGCCAAATCTATTTTATTAATTATAAAAATATCCCCAGCAAAAAACATTGTAGGATATTTTAAAGGTTTATCGTCCCCTTCTGTAACAGAAAGCAGTATAATATTTGCATCCTGCCCTAAGTCATATTCTGATGGACATACTAAATTACCAACATTTTCAATAATAAGTAAATCTAAATTATCTCCATCAATAACAGGCAGTTTTCTTTCTATCTCTACAGCTTCTAGATGACATGCACCTCCAGTTTGTATCTGCACAGCTTTCACTCCTACTTTTTCTATACGCTCTTTATCGTTTTCTGTCTGCAAATCGCCTTCTATTACTGCCACATTGTATTTAGATGATAATGTACCTAGTATTTTTTCTAAAAGGCTTGTTTTACCACTGCCGGGTGATGACATGATATTTACAGTAAAAGTGCCGTTCTTTTTAAATCTGCTGCGAAGTTCTGCAGCATCCATATCATTTTTTGAAAGAACTTTCTGGTTTATTTCTATTTTTTCCATATTTTACCCCTGCTTAATCCACATCTATATAAGCTATCTCTAATTCACTGCCTGTTAATATTTTCACTCTGCCAGAACTGCATCTAGGACACAGCACAAAATAGCCGTCAAGCTCTGATTCTATGCCGCATTCTTCACATCTGCCAGTTAAAGGCACTTCCATATATTCAAACTCAGAATTTTCTGCTATTGTGCCTGCCTTTAAAGCATCAAAAGCAAACCTGAGAGATGCTTCATCTACAGCACTCATTCTGCCTATGCGGACACCAACATTATTTATCTTTTTTGCACCATTTTCTACTGCTGTTTTTAATGCTATATCCAATATGCTTTGAGCAATACCTGTTTCATGCATATATCACCTAAATATTTACTTCTCTATCATAATATAGTTGTTAAAATAAATCAATATCTACTGATATTTTACTCCCATTATATACTGCATTTTCTCTGTCTTTTTGCGACAAGCTGCCATTAAGCTCATATAATTCTTCTGGCAGTTCATTAAAGAAATAATGGGACTGACCTGTAAAATCTGCCATACCTGAACCGATATTAGTAAAATATCTGCTGTAAAGTATAAGCTCATTTTTTGCTCTTGTTAAAGCAACATAAAGACACCGCCTTTCTTCTTCTATGCTGTTATCCCCTTCTTTCACTGCTCTTTTTGACGGATATGAATAAGGGGTAACATTCAGTAGATGGCATACATCAGCTTCTAAACCTTTTGCAGAATGTATTGTGGAAAGTATAACACATTCTTTTGGCTTATCTGCATCTAAAAATGTTGATTCTAATGCTGGGTCTAAAATATATTCTGTTATAAATTCAGTTACAGAAGTAGTGCTTGATGCAATTTCTTCTAAAACTGCAAAATCCTGTTTTCGCCAGTTCAGCCATTCTTCCTTATATATTTCTGCAAACCTTAAATCCATAAGGTCAAGTATTTCATTTATCATTTCAGCTGGCGAACTTATATATGGAAATGCCGCCTCTAACACTTCCCACACTCTTTTATCTATTTTCTTCGTTTTTAAAATATAGAGAGCCTGCTCTAAATTTTCTGCATTTACCATATATTCTGATAAACTGACGGCAGTTGCAGGTCCTATTTTATTCCAAAGCTGTAAATATCTGTGCCATGCAAGAGAATCTTTATAGTTTGCTATAATTCTCATAGCAGCTACCACATCTCTTATATGGCGTGATTTCATTAAGCTGCTGCCCCCATATATTTTATATGGTATTTTTTTCATAACACATGCACCCTCTACCTGCCTAAGCCCTGAAAGTGTCCTGCTTAATACTATATGCCCTGAATAGTCTATATTTTTATTCATAAAATAAAGCAGTATTTTATCAGTTACAGAATTAGCTTCTGAATATTCATCATACATATACTCTATTACTGGCTTAATTCCTGTGCCTCTGTAAGCTTTTAAGTGCTTGTCATATTTTATATGGGACTGTTCCAGCAGCCAGTTTGAAATATCCAAAATTTCTTGTGTAGAACGGTAGTTAATATTAAGATATAATTTTGTAGAATTTGGCACAATATCAGTAAAATTATGCATTGATTTAAAATCTGCACCGCGAAAAGCATATATTGACTGAGCATCATCTCCCACACAAAATAGGTGGCAGTTATCATAAAACGATTCTAAAAGCTGATACTGTAATGGGTTAGTATCTTGAAACTCATCTACTAATATATGCTCATATTTTGATGATATAAACTTTCCTGCTTCTTTATTCTGCTGTAATCCATTTGCAGTAATATATAATAAATCATCATAATCAAATAACTTATTCTTCTTTTTATAGGCAATATAATCACGCATTATCTCTTTAAAGACTGGCTCATTATGTTTAATATATTCTTCTTTTTCATCTTCACTCATATTGCTGCATTCCTGTATTTTTATGGTTTCTATAAGTGGTTTTCTAGTATTTAGCATATATGAATAAACTGACTGTATTTTAGAATAAAGTTTCTGGTCTACTGTCTTATTATTTTTATATTTCTGTGTAAAAAGCAGTTTAAAAAGGCTGTCTACATCTTCGCTGTCAAGCAATGTATAATCATACTGTTCAAATACCTGCGGATTATTTTTTATAATATGAGAACACCATGAGTGAAATGTCTGCCCAGATAAATTTAAAGCAGAACCTGTATTTTGAAACTGCTTTATTCTTTCTACAATTTCTCTGGCAGATTTTCTTGTAAATGAAAGTATAAGTATTTTATCAGGTCTAACTCCCTGACTAAGCAAATATACTGCCCTGTGAATAATAGTCCTTGTTTTACCAGTGCCAGCACCTGCAATCACTAAGGCATGCTTTCCATTGAAAGTTACCGCCTTTTTCTGTTCCTCATTTAATGATGACAAATAATCCATATATGTAAACCTTTTTTGATATTTTGTATTCTATGCTATTATTATATTATGGATAATATTTGAACTGTCAAGCTGGTTATAAGCTGGGGATACCTTATTTTTTCAAAAATAATAATTGTTATTATTTGATATTATTCATAAAAAAACAATTTTGCAGATAGATATACTAAAAATATTATAGAAAAATTTTGAAGAAAGATATAAAGCTTAATTAAACCATACAGCTCTTATCTATAAATACATTATAATAAATGTGGGTGAAGCAGAAAATACATAAAAAAGATATGTGAGAGATTTGGCATAAATATTGCTTGTGCTAGGTTGTGAAT
>CAMWVK010000211.1 GCA_947177675.1 uncultured Mucispirillum sp. | reverse complement strand
GTTTATAACTATATAATAATAGAAATAACTTATTCAATAAAATTAAAAACAGGTTTCTAAAATTAATGTATATTAATAGTCAATATTTACTGCTTTTGAGAGACACTCCCATGTTATTTTATTCTCTTTGCGACTTAATTTCTTATGAGCTGTTTTTTTGGAAAAAATACAGGATGAATTTTTATAAAAAGGCTTAACAGGTTTAGCAATCTGATTGTTTGAACGAAGTGAGTTGCAGTTGCTGTGAAGAAAAAAACAGTGAATGTTTAAGGAATTGTAGCATAAGGAATGAAATAACGAAAACTTTGATTATTGATATGTGCGGCGGCAGGATAGTTTAAGATATTTTACATATACATATTAATTAATAAAATAATAATTACATATTTTATTAATAACAGCTTTTTCAACCATAGTTTAAAAAATGTGGGTAAAATAGTAAAATAATTACTTGACATTTTCTATAAAATAAAAATAAATACAAATATGAATAAAGTAAAAATTATATTATTAGTTATAGTTTTATTAATCCTTGCAGGCTGTGAGAAATATTTTTTCTTTCCTAAACAGCAGCTTTTTTATATGCCTGAAACATGTGCAAACAGCCCTGAAGATATTCTTGTGGAAACTAATGAAGGTAAGCTTCTGCATGGCTGGTATTTTAAAACAAAAGTAAAAAATCCCAAAGGCACAATATTTTTTCTTCATGGCAATTCAAATAATATAAGCACAGAAAGTGTTGCTATGATGTGGCTTGTAGATATGGGGTATAATTTATTAACTTTTGATTACAGAGGGTATGGCATATCTCAAGGCAAGCCTGATATAAAAGGTGTGCTGCAGGATGGTTTGGAATATACAGAAGCAGTATTTAAAGATAACAAAGTAGATAAAAGAAATATGGTGCTTTATGGTCAGAGTTTAGGAGGGGCGGTAGCTGCTCATATTGCCAGATATTCTCCCTATGCAGATAAATTTAAAGTGCTTGTTTTAGAATCATCATTTACTTCATGGCGCAGCATTACACAAGAAGTGGCAGCAAGTAACTTTTTTACATATATATGGCAGTATGCTGCTGCATGGAGCATACCAAAAGAGTATTCTTCACTTGATAATATAAAGGTAAGTAAAATAAAAAATACTATTATTATACATTCAGAGGCAGATAAGTTAGTGAAATTTAATAACGGACAGGCTTTATATAAGGCAGCAAAAGAGCCAAAAATGTTATTGAAAGATGATTTTTCTAATCATGCTCAAATTATGAGCAACCCAAGGATAAGAAAAGAATTTTTACATGCTCTTGATTTATATTTAAAGTAAACTTTTGTATTTAAATTTTTTTAAGCAGAAAAATATGCAGAAGTTAAAATGTGGTAAATAGAGTTGACAAAAGATTTTTTTAATGATAAAAGTAAAAAATATTTTTTAGGAGGAATATACATGAAAAAAGTTCTTTTATTATTACTCATTGTATCTATGATGGCACCAGCTGCATTTGCAGGTGCAATTAGAAATAATGCTGGCTGTGGTTTAGGTACATTATTATTTGAATCAGTTGGCAAACCAAACGGAGGCTGGTTATTACAAATGACAGCATCTTGGACTAACTCTACATTATCAAATACTTTTTCTATGACTACTGGAACAATCAACTGTCAAGGTCACATCAATAAAGTAGTAAGTAATGAAGTTTATGAATTTGTAACTGCTAATATGGATAATCTTGCAAAAGATATAGCTATGGGTCATGGTGATACTATTAATTCATTAAGCACTATGCTTGCAGTTAAAGATGTTGATGCTTTTGCAAGCAGACTACAATCTAACTTTGGTGAAATTTTCCCTAATTCAGATGTGCAGTCTGATTCAGTTGCTAATAAAATTGTTGCACTCAGCTAATTAAACATAATGAGGGCAGTTGATGCCCTCTTTATTTTCTATGATACACAAGAAGTTTCTACTAATTATTTTTATATTTATTATCTTTTTATTCCCATTACATTCTCAAGCAGAGCCAAGCCTGTATGGTAAAAAATTGGCAGAAAAAGCATTAAATGAAAAAATATATGATGAAAGAATGTGGCATGTGCTTATGCAGTATAAAAAACCGGGAGGTAGAAAACTAAGAAGTCTTGTAGATGATGAAAAATTCTTCTTATCAGAAAATGGGAAATATTCACCAAAAGATGAGCTTGAAGCAACAATACTTGCTTTATTTGATGATAATTTATCAAAAAATGATGATAACAAACACCCAGTGTGTGTTTTTGCAGGCAGACGAGAGTGGTTAGTAGAAAGGCTTAATATTGATAGAAATAAACTGCCTAAAAAATCATGTACTGAATATGCTGAATTTAGAAAAAAACTGGACCCTGCAAGTGTAACAGTAATATTTCCATTTATGTATCTTAAAAACCCTGCCAGTATGTTTGGACATACTATGCTTAGGATTAACAATAGTAGAAATGACCCGCTGACATCACACAGTGTTACTTTTGCAGCAGATATGCCAGAAGATGTAAACGGATTTGAATATATTACTCGTGGACTTTTTGGTGGATATTCTGGTTATTTTACTATTAAACAGTATTATAAAACTATCTTTGAATATGGCAATATGGAAAACAGGGATATATGGGAGTATGACTTAAATCTTACAAAAGCTGAGACAATAAAACTTTTTAATCACTTATGGGAGATGCAGGGTATAGGCAGTGATTACTGGTTTTTTGATGAAAATTGTTCTTATAATATGCTGCTGCTGCTGGAATCCGCTCGTCCTGATTTATATTTATCTACAAGTATATTATGGGAAGCACCAACTGATACTATTAAGAAAATCAAAAAAAGCGGCTTAATAGATGAAAAAAAATACAGACCGTCTCATATAAAAATATTAGAAATATATTCAAAGGGGCTGCCAAAAAAAGCAGTGGTTCTTGCTCAGGATGTGGCAAAAGGTAAAAAAACTATTAATGATATAAATAACAGCAGCTATTCAGTTGAAGAAAAAGCTGCCATATTTGATTTAGTAATAGAAGCTATGCGGTTTAAATTCCTGCAACAGGCATATCTTACAGAAGACATTGTTAGAGATTATCAGAAAAACACAATAGAAATACTTTCAAACAGAGCAAGGCTTGGTGTAAAAAGCCATAAAAAAATAGAAGAGCCCGGTTCACCTGATGAAGGTCATGGAATAACACGCATAAAAATAGGTGTGGGGGCAGAAAATTTTAAAGACTTTTATACTGAGGCAGGTTTTAAATTAGGCTTTCATGATTTAGATGACATAGATAAAGGGTTTATTCAAAACAGCCAGCTTTCTGTTTTAGATGTAAATGTCAGGTGGAATACACGCACAAATGAAGTCACAGTGCCTGAAGCTGCATTATTAAGGTTTTCATCGTATTCACCTATCAGCCATATGACAAAATCTACTTCATGGAAAATAGAGGTGGCAGGAGAAGAAAAAAATTATAAAAATAGCAGTTTTTTCACTCCATATATAAGGGGCGGGGTAGGTGTTACTTTTGCAGCAGGCGGTTTTTCTTCATGGATAATGGCAGATGTGGATTTAGCTTTTTCTGAAATATATAATCCTTACTGGACAGGACTTGGTTTTGGCGGTGATATAGGCTTAATGTATAGCTTTATTGGCGGCAAATTTTTAGCTCGTGGCTATTACAGATATTTTGTTTTAGAAAATTTTGGTGCAGAATTTGGTGGAAGTTTTGGATATACTATTCCTGTAACACAAAATAATTCAATAGAAATAAAATATGCTTATAAAAACTACTGGGAAATGGAAAATCACGATTTAGGTATATTCTGGCGTTTTTATTTTTAAAAATAAAACTTTTGTTGCTTCTTTTTAAATTTTGCATAATTTTCACCAAAAATTTTCAGGTGCTTATATTAAGAAAATTGAACTTATCACAAATATTGGATAATCCATACAAATTTTTTTTGTGATGCAGAGACTAAATTAAAAGTCCATGGCTGGAATTAGCCTGTAT
>CAMWVK010000210.1 GCA_947177675.1 uncultured Mucispirillum sp. | reverse complement strand
GATTAAAAACGAGCTTTATTATATTATAGCTTGTAAATTAAATGTATTGGAGTCAGCTATAAATACTCAGTTAGTTATTTTTGATTTAGACGGCACATTATGTGATACTTTTGATGATATATATTTATCATTAAAACATACTCTTGATAATTTTAATATTTTTACACCTTCTCTTGATGAAGTTAAATCTTTTATTGGTGATGGTCTTGCTTTGCTTATAGAAAGAACATTAAATGTTACAAACCAGACTCATTTAAAAAATGATATTATGGTTTCTTTTATGCAGTATTATAAAGCTCACTGCACTGATTCCTCTTTATTATTTCCTGGAATGGAAAATGTTTTAAAAGAATTATACAGTAATAATACAAATATGGCTGTTGTTTCCAATAAGGCTCATCATTTAGTTGATATTATCATAAATAAGCTTGAATTATATGATTACTTTAAATTTGTATATGGCGGCGATAGTTTTGATGAAAAGAAACCATCTGCTAAACCATTATTAAATATAATAAACAGTTTAAATTTAAGTCCAGAAAATTCATTTATGATTGGTGACAGTGACAATGATGTGCTTGCAGGTATTTCTGCTGGTATGAAAACTATTTACTGCTCTTATGGCTATTCTCAATTAAAAAAATCTACTTCAGATTATATTGTAGATAATCCATTTGATATTTTAAATTTTATAAGGTAAAGATTATGAGCAAAACTGCTTTCTATGCTGATTATATATACTATAATAATAAAATATATAATAGCTCATATCTTTTAGTTACTGATAATATTATTGATGGTATCAGTAATGATATTGAAAAGCATAAAGAATATAAAGTCAAAAAATTTAATAATTCAGCTATTTTTCCAGGTTTAATTAATACTCATACTCATTTGGGTATGGGAATAATGCGTGGCTATGCAGATGATTTGTCACTTATGACTTGGCTTAATGATTATATATGGCCTGCTGAAAGAAAAGTATTATCAGGTGAATTTGTTTATTACTCCACCCTTTTATCATTAGCGGAATCTATTCATTCAGGTGTAACTTGTATTAATGATATGTATTTTTTTGCTTATGATACAAAAAGAGCTTTTGAAAAAGCAGGTATTCGCGGCATTGTTGGCTTTGGTGTGCTTGAAAATTTCAGCAAAGCTTTTAAAGCTGCAAATAAATTTGAAGAATCAGAGCTTGTAAGTTTATCAATGTGTCCACATGCTTTATATACAGTGCCTTTTGATGTAATGAAACAGTGCTGTAATTATGCAAAAAAAAGAAATGTGTTACTGCATACACATTTAGCAGAAACTCTTGATGAAGAAAAACAAATTTTAGAAAAATATAATAAAAGACCTGTTGAATTAATGCATGAAACTGGTGCTTTTGATATAAACTCTGTATTTGCTCACTGTGTTCATATTAATGATGATGATATGAAAATAATGGCAGATAAAAAAGTTAATATATCTCACTGTTTAGAAAGTAATTTAAAACTTGCAAGTGGCTTTTCCCCTGTAAAAAAAATGCTTGATGCAGGAATTAATGTTTCTATAGGAACAGATGGAGTATGCAGCAATAATGATTTATCAATGATTGGAGAAATGAGCACAGTATCTAAATTTCATAAAGCATTTAATATGGATGCAACTGCCCTTTCTGCAGATACTGTTTTGCAGATGGCTTCATCTTATGGTGCAAAAGCATTAAATTTACAAGATATTGGAACTTTAAATAAAGGAATGAAAGCTGATTTCTTTGTATTATCTTTTGATGCAGTTCATTTAACACCTGTGTATAATCCAGTATCTCATCTTGTGTATGCTGCAAAAGATAATGATATTACAGATGTTTATGTAAATGGAAGCCCTGTTATGAATAATAGAAAATTAATTCATTTTGATGAAGAAGAAATAAAAAATTATGCCAGAGAAAAGGCGAAAATATTACTAAAAGGATAAAAGAATGAACGAATTTGACAGATTTAAGACACCATTTGAAGAAAGATATTCTTCTAAAGAAATGCTTTATTTATTTTCTCCAAACAAAAAATTTACTACATGGAGAAAACTTTGGATTGCTCTTGCAGAATCAGAAAAAGAGCTAGGCTTAAATATTACTCAGGAACAAATAAATGAAATGAAAAGCCATATTGAAGATATTGATTTTGAATATGCAAAAGAAATGGAAAAGAAGTTCAGACACGATGTTATGGCTCATGTTCATACTTTTGGTAAAGTCTGCCCTTCTGCTATGCCTATTATCCATTTAGGTGCAACAAGTGCATTTGTTGGGGATAATACAGATATTATCATTATGAAAGAAGCCTTAGAACTTGTTCGCAGTAAGCTTGCAGCAGTTTTAGAAAACTTAAAAGTATTTGCTTTAAAATATAAAGATTTGCCAGCTTTAGGTTTTACTCATTTTCAACCTGCTCAACTTACAACAGTTGGAAAAAGAGCTGCATTATGGATGCAGGACTTTATGCTTGATTTAGAAAATCTTGTGTTTGAGCATTCAAATATAAGATTCAGGGGGGTAAAAGGAACGACTGGAACACAGGCTTCTTTCCTGCATTTATTTAATAATGACCATGAAAAAGTAAGACAGTTAGATAAATTAGTATCTTCTAAAATGGGATTTGAAAAAGTGTTTGGAGTAAGCGGTCAGACTTATACAAGAAAGCAGGATTCTAGAATTATTGCTGTTTTAGCAGGTCTTGCAGAATCTGCCCATAAATTTGCTACAGATATCAGACTTTTAGCAAATTTAAAAGAAGTAGAAGAACCATTTGAAAAAAATCAAATAGGCTCAAGTGCTATGGCTTATAAACGAAACCCTATGAGAAGTGAAAGAGTGTGTGCCCTTTCCCGCTTTATAATCGCAGCATCATCTAATACTTATTATACTCATTCTGTTCAGTGGTTTGAAAGAACATTAGATGATTCAGCAAATAGAAGACTTTCTATTTCTGAAACATTTTTAGCTGCAGATGCTGTATTAGAGCTGCTTTTAAATATTACAAGCGGTTTAGTTGTATATGAAAAAGTTATTGCAAAACACATATTTGAAGAGTTGCCATTTATGGCTACAGAAAATATTATTATGGAATCAGTTCAGCGTGGTGCAGACCGTCAGGAAATGCATGAACAGATTCGTATTCACTCTATGGAAGCTGGAAAACGAGTTAAACAGGATGGTCTTGATAACGACTTATTAAAACGAGTTATTGCTGATGAAAAAATACCTTTAAATGAAAAAGATATTGAGCGTATTTTAAATCCTAAAGAATTTATTGGCAGAGCTCCAGAACAAACTGTTGAATTCATTAAAAATGAAATAGACCCGCTTATATCTAAATATAAAACAGATAAAAACTTTGAAGGTATTGTTAATGTATAAAAAAACTACCCAATTAAGGGTAGTTTTTTTATTTGTTCTATAATTAAGATTTTATAGTAATCTTCTACTTTTTTTGGAGCACCTTTTTGGTGTAACATGCTATGACAATTTGAACATACAAGATAAATGTCTTCTATGCCAGTTTTACTATTTGATTGTATTGAAGAAATAGGTATTATATGATGCCCTTCAATGAAATTTTCACCAAGTTTCCCATATGTTTTTGAAAAATCAAAACCACATATTTGGCAAAATAGTTTACTATTATGTTTTTCTTTAAATTTTTCTTTTGCTTGTTGAATTACTTGTGGACTGCGTTCTCTTATTATATGTTCTTTTAAATCTGGATGTCCTTCTTCATATAAATAATCATCATATTCATCTTTATAATAGTTTATATATTTTTCCCTAATTCCCCATATTCCAGAGCGAAATCCTTTGGAATAAAAAATATCACCATCTTCATCTTCACGAATAAATTTTTCTGAATCACTACTGCTTCTTTCTAATGTATCTCTAATTATTGCTTCAGGCTGTTTAACAGTTATTTTTCTTATTTGCTTAACCTTTTTTATATATTTGTTCTAATGATGCTTCACCACCTAATTCAATTAATGCTTTTATTACAT
>CAMWVK010000209.1 GCA_947177675.1 uncultured Mucispirillum sp. | reverse complement strand
TGTATTTTTATAAGGCTGTATGGTAAATCAAACTTTTATATATGCTGCAAGTTTAGTTTGTTAAAATAAATAACTATATGGCAGTATTAAAAATTTAAATAACTTTTACAATTTAAAATTTCATAAGTGAAATTTTTTAATATAATTATATGATTATTTTTTAGATGAGGTTCAAATGAGCAAGGACAAAATTAAAGAGCTGGTTGAGCTTCGTTCCCGTTTATACAAAGGGGGCGGTGATGCTCAGATTGAGAAAGTACACTCTCAAGGCAAATACACAGCTAGAGAGCGTATAGGAATGCTTCTTGATGAAGATTCTTTCCAAGAAGATTTTCTAATGGTTCAACACCGTTGTAATGATTTTGGTATGGATAAAAAAGACCTGCCGGCTGACGGTATGGTTACAGGGATGGGGCTTGTAGATGGCAGGTCAGTATTTGTTGCCAGCCAAGATTTTACTGTTAACGCTGGGACTATGGGTGAAGCAGGTGCTAGAAAAGCTCAGGAATTAATGGATGCAGCACTTAAAACTGGTTCCCCTTTCATCTTTATTAATGATTCTGGTGGTGCAAGAGTTCAGGAAGGTGTAAGTGCCTTATCAGGTTATGGTGGTATTTTCTATCGCAATGTTCTTCTTTCAGGTGTTGTTCCGCAGATTAGTATTATTGCAGGTCCATGTGCAGGTGGTGCTGCTTATTCTCCAGCATTAACTGATTTTATTATACAGGTTCAAAGAGAAGGTCAAATGTATATCACAGGTCCTAAAATTATTAAAGAAGTTACAGGTGAAGAGGTTTCTCTTGAACAGCTTGGCGGTGTTGATGCACAGGCTCACTATTCTGGTGTTGTTCACTTTGTTGCAAAATCAGGTCCTGAAGCATTAGGACTGGCTAGAAGACTTTTATCATTTCTTCCATCTAATAATTCAGAAGAAGCACCTATTATGGAAGAAACAAGAAATAGTTCAATAGGTCCTGATGAATCGTTTAACTTTATTGTGCCAGACGACCCAAAAGTGCCTTATGATATGCATGAAATCATTTGGAGAATAGTGGATAATGCAGATTTTTTAGAAGTGCAGGAAAGTTTTGCTAAAAATATTATTGTAGGCTTTGGCAGATTAAATGGCAGAAGTGTTGGTATTATTGCTAACCAGCCAGCATTTAAAGCAGGTGTTTTAGATATTGACTCATCAGATAAAGCTGCACGCTTTATTCGTTTCTGCAATGCATTTAATATACCATTAGTTACTCTTGTTGATGTTCCGGGCTTTATGCCGGGTGTTGACCAGGAATATGGCGGTATCATTAGACACGGTGCTAAACTTTTATTTGCTTATGCTTCTGCAACTGTTCCAAAATTTACAGTTATTATTCGTAAAGCTTATGGCGGAGCTTATATTGCTATGTGTTCAAAAGAAATGGGAGCAGACAGAGTTGCAGCATGGCCGAATGCAGAAATCGCAGTTATGGGAGCAGAAGGTGCTGTCAGCCTGCTTTATGGCAAGGAAATCAAAAATGCAGAAGATAAAGCTGCCGAAACTAAAAAAAGACTTGATGAATATAGAGAATTATTTGCAAACCCATATGTTGCAGCAAAAAGAGGTTATATTCACAATGTTATACTTCCAGCAGATACAAGAAGCTATTTAGCAGCATCATTAGAAATGTATGCTTCCAAGCGTGAAATAAGACCATATAAAAAACATGGTCTTATTCCATTATAGGAGTTTACTATGGCTGAATATACAAATATACAGCTTGCACAGGCTGGTATAAATACTACTGCAGCAACTCAGGCTGTAAATAACAGCAGAGATTTTCATGACACAATAGGTGAAGGTCTGCTTGTTACAGCAACAGGTGTTGGGGTTGTATTTGCAGTGCTTGTTATTATGATTATTTTTATTAATCTTTTTAAAGCATTAGAGCCAATGCTTGATAAAGTAGGTGTAATGTTTGCAAAAAAAGACAGTAAAGGTGAAGTTGCTGTTCCAAATTCACAGGAAGAACAAAATATTGATAATACAACATTAGTTCTTATTAGTGCAGCAGTTGCAGCATATACACATAATAAAGCAAAAGTTAGAAGAGTTAGAGTGTTACCATCTAAAGCAAAACAAGGTGGTAACTGGGCTATGCAGGCACGCAGTGCATTGCAGTCTTCCCATAGTGGAAAAAAATAAATTAAAAATTAAAAATATTTAGGAGCATATATTATGAAAATGAAAATTACTCTCCACGGTGTAGCTTACGAAGTAGAAGTTGAGCTTTTAGATGAAGTAGAAGGTTACGGAACATTAAGCGGTATGCCACCTGTTCCAAGATTTGTTCAGTCTCATCCTATGCCAACAAACCAAAGCAATGATGGTATATTGCCTCCACCTAGCAGAGCAGCAGCAGGAGCAGCAGCAGCGGCAGCAGCAAATGCAGGGGGCAAAACTATTATATCACCAGTTGGCGGCACAATAGTTGAAGTAAAAGTAAAAGCTGGTGATGCAGTTAAAAGTGGTCAGGAATTATTAATATTAGAAGCAATGAAAATGCAGACATCAATTAACTCGCCAGTTGATGGCACTATAAAATCTATTAATGTTTCAGCAGGTGATACTGTTCGTGAAAGCCAAGTGCTTGTGGAATTTCAATAAACCATTTAGATTGCGGAGGCAAAAAAATGGATATTTTAATGAATTTTATTGATACGGGAGCTTTAGGGGGTATGCTTACATATAAGCATGTGATTATGCTTATTGTAGGAGGTATTTTCCTGTATCTTGCAATAGCAAAACAATACGAACCGCTGCTTCTTGTGCCTATTGGTTTTGGTATTATTGTTGGCAATATTCCAGCAGACCCAGTGCTTGAAATGGGTTTATATGACCATAACAGTGTATTAGGTTTTTTATATAAAGGTGTAGAACTTGGTATTTATCCACCGCTTATATTTTTAGGTGTTGGTGCTATGACAGACTTTTCTGCTATGCTTTCCCAGCCTAGACTTATGCTTTTAGGTGCAGCTGCCCAAATAGGTGTGTTTTTAACATTTTTAGGCAGTTTATTTTTAGGTTTTACATTAAAAGAAGCGGCAGCAATAGGCATTATTGGTGGTGCAGATGGACCTACTGCAATATTTGTTGCAAGTAAGCTTGCAAAAGATTATCTGCCTGTTATTACTCTGGCAGGATATTCTTATATGGCACTTGTTCCAGTGTTACAGCCGCCTGTAATCAGGCTTTTAACAACTAAAAAAGAGCGTTTGATAAAAATGCCGCCATCTAAACCAGTATCAAAAAGAATGAGAGTATTATTTCCAATATTCACATTCATTATTGTTTCTATGATAGACCCAGGTGCATTGATATTAATTGGTATGCTCTGCCTTGGTAACTTATTAAGGGAATCAGGTGTTACAGAGCGTCTTGCTAAAACGGCAAGAACAGTTGTAATAGACACTGTTGTTATTATTTTAGGCTTAACAGTAGGTGCATCTACTCAGGCAGATAAATTTTTGACACCAGAATCACTTAAAATCTTTGGTTTAGGTGCTATTGCTTTCTGTATAGCAACAGGTTCAGGGGTTTTATTTGCAAAACTTATGAATTTATTTACTAAAAATAAAATTAACCCAATTATTGGAGCAGCAGGTGTTTCTGCAGTTCCTTTGGCAGCTAGAGTATGTCAGGTTGAGGGTGCAAAAGCAGACCCATCTAACTTTTTAATTATGCATGCTATGGCACCAAATGTTGCAGGTGTAATCGGCTCTGCTGTTGCAGCAGGTGTATTTATTTCTAAATATGCAGCAGGCTAGAATTTAAATTAATAGTTAATATTAAATAAAAGGGTTGGCTTAAAAACTAACCCTTTTTTTATCATATTTTCATTGATAAATATTATATATTCAGACAGTTTATTAAATATAAAAAGGAATAAATAAACACTCCGTTTGTTTTACTCTCTCAAGAATATATTATTATGAATATATATCTCTTTACATAGAACTTTTATTATATCATAAAGTTTTTTTTATGATAATAAGATTAAAATTA
>CAMWVK010000208.1 GCA_947177675.1 uncultured Mucispirillum sp. | reverse complement strand
TACATCACTGTATTTTTTTAAAATATACATAGACAAAATAAATTTGCCTATGCTTACTAAAGTCGCCACTTCCTGCGGCTCTTTACATATTTTTATTTAAAAATACATCACTGTATTTTTTTAAAATATACATAGACAAAATAAATTTGCCTATGCTTGCTAAAGTCGCCACATCATGTGGCTCTTTACATATTTTTATTAAAAATTTCATCCCTGTATTTTTTAAAATAAACATAGATAAAATAAATTTGCCTATGCTTGCTAAAGTCGCCACTTCCTGCGGCTCTTTACATATTTTTATTTAAAATTTCGTCCCTATAATTTTTAATACACGCTCTAGCGAAGCAAGTTTGGCTGTCACTCTCGCTGTCTTAAATAAAAAACTGTGCTGATATACTTTTCAGCACAGCTGTAAGTATAACAATATTTAAAAATTATATTTGAAATATACATAATACTTTGTTAAGTTTGCCAGCTTTAAATGCTAATTGTTTAAGAAATATGAATAAAAACTTTTAAAGCAGCACTTCTTTTATATATTTCTAATGAACCCATTTTGCTTATATGCTTTCAAAAATAATGCTTAAAGCTTAATATCTTTGACAAATAACATATTTTTATCTGTGATGCAATAGGCTTTTTATATAAAATATCTAAGCAAAGCAAGCAGTGCAATGCCAAAAATTATCACTGCAAATAAATTTTTAATGAAGATACCAAACAAAAATGTAGAAATACCTGAAACTAGAAACAAATTATCTAAAGAAATAAATAATTTCCTGCTTTCATTATCTATAAGCAGTGCAGGAATAAGAAGTGCTGCAAGCACAGCAATTGGAATATAGCCCATCCACTCTACAATAGCAGGTTTTAGCTTTTTACCTTTTAATATTACAAATGGCAGTTCTCTTGAAAAGTATGTTACTGCTGCCATACCTACTATAACCATATAAATATATTCAAGTGGATTACTGTTCAGCATAATGCAGACTCCTGCCTGTATAATATCCTGCAAATGCTCCGACTAAAGCTCCTGCAATAATACCAATATACACCATATTAAAAAGAGCAAAAACAGTTGCGATTATTCCGCCTGTTACTAAAGCCACTCCTTGAGCAATATTTACAAGACGGGGAAGAATTAATGCAATAAATAAAGCATATAATGTAAAATCAAGACCATATTTTGAACTGTCAGGAATAAGACTTGCAGATATTCCGCCAATAGTGTTGCTTATAATCCATGAAAAATGGGAAAAAATATTTAATGTAAATGCTGTTACAGTATTAGCATTATTTTTATTCATAAAGCTTGAATGCATAGCAAATACTTCATCAGTAATTTGTGCTGCAAAGAGCGACTGTTTAAAAAAGCTCCATTTAGATATATAGGGATATAAAACAGATGTGTATAATACATGGCGGGAATTAACTATAAAAGTTGTAATAATAATAGAAAGCGGCGATGCACCGACAGCAGCCATTCCACCAGCTATATACTGCCCTGCCCCAGCATACACAAGCAGTGACATAATAAATATCTGCATAACATTCATGCCTGCTTCTGCACACACTATACCGCATGCAAATCCTAATGGCAGATACCCTGCACCAATTGGCAGAAACAGTCTTATTCCATCTAAAAAATCTTTAAATTTTATATTTGATTTTTCCTGCTCCATAATACTCTCTGTTATAATATGGTGCTATATAACACTTTATAATGCAACAATCAATAAATTTCTTACCATTAGTTTTGTCAAAGACAGTATTTATGCCTTTTATGGTATATTTTATAAGGATTTAAACAACTGATTAATCTGTTAAAACCCTTTTTAAAATTTATCCTGATGCTTAAAATTTTACATTTCAATTTTATCTAAATTCTCTATGTATTACATACTTTTTACACAATTTTAATCTATAAGTTATTATCAATATTAACAATAGAGGTGCTTTTGTGGAATTAGGTTATATTGGGATGTTTTTTCAAATATCCGCTCTTATACTCTGCTTAGCTTCTGTTACAGCATACATATATGCATACCTAACAAAAGCTTATAATATAAAATATATAGGTAACTGGTTATTTATTGGCACAACAATAGCAATAGTTATTGCATCAGTAGTGCTTTTCACTGCATTTGCAGTCAGCGACTTCTCCATTGCATATGTTGCCCATTACAGTGACAACTCACTTCCTATGTTCTATAAAATTAGTGCATTTTGGGGCGGTCAGGCAGGCTCACTGCTTTTATGGGTGCTTTTACTTGTTATTTTTGGCACAATTGAACTTTTTCGTATTAAAAAGATGAGCGAAACATATCAGCTTGGTGTTATGCTTATTATGGCTGGAACTACATTATTTTTCACACTTCTTGTTTCATTTTTACAAAATCCATTTGAACTTACAAGATTTGTTCCAAATGATGGCTCAGGTTTAAATCCATTGCTTCAAAATCCTGGTATGGTTATTCACCCACCTACCACATATATTGGCTATGTTGGCTTTACAGTAATTGCAGCACACTCTCTTGGTGCAATCTTATCAAATGATTTTTCTGCCACATGGGTAAAAATGGCTAGACCTTGGTCTATTATTATATGGGCATTTTTAACTATAGGTATAGTTATTGGTGCATGGTGGGCTTATGTAGAGCTTGGCTGGGGCGGATACTGGGCATGGGACCCTGTTGAAAATGCTTCACTTATGCCATGGTTTACTGCTACTGCATTTTTGCACTCTGCTTATGTTTATGAAAAAACTGGTAAATTAAGAGTCTGGACATTTATTTTATTAATTATTACTTTTGAACTTACTATTTTAGGAACATTTATCACTAGAAGCGGTTTAATAAATTCTGTACACAGCTTTGCTCCACATCCTATTGGCTACTACTTTTTAATATATATTCTTGTATCAACAGTTGTATATATTATTACACTGATTTCTAATAAAGAATTTAAAAAGCTTGTGAAAACAGATGAAGAAGAATTTAAATTCTTATCAAGAACTGGGCTTGTATTAATATCTAACTGGCTGTTTTTGGCAATATCATTAGCAATAGCTTTTGGAACATTAACACCAATATTTACAGGTACTAATTACACTATATCTTACTATAACAGAGCAACATCACCATTTTTTATGTTTATTTTCTTAGCCAGCGGTTTTGGACTTTTAACTGGCTTTAAAATATCTAATATGGTGAAATACATATTAAGATTAACTATATCTTTTGCTGCTGCGATTGCAGGTATGATTATTATGGCTGCTCTTGGCTACACTAATAAAATGTCATTAGTATTAAATTTTACAATATTCTTTTCTGCATCAGCAGTTCTTATCCGCATTTTGACTTCCATAAAAAAAGGCGGTTTAAAATCAATTTTGCAGGCTAATAGATTTTATGGTGCTATGGTTATACATACAGGGCTTGTGATTATTGCTTTTGGTGTAGTAATGTCATCATTTTATATGTTTAAAGGCGAATATAGCGTGAAACCTGACTTTGTTTTATCTTACAAAGATTACACATTTCAAGTGGGTTCTTATTCAAATCTTCAAGAAAAAAACTATATTTCTGAATTTGTGCCTATAAGAATATATAAAGATGATAAACTTATTACAACTGCATATCCAGAAATGAGAACATATAACCGCCGTTATGATGAAATATTTAGAGAAGTTTCATATTATTCACAGTTTACTGGTGATTTATACTTTGCTCTTTATACTATAAATCCTGCTGATTCATCTATGGTTATACTTTTTATTCATCAGCCATTTGTTTCATGGATTTGGGCAGGCTGTTTAATAATGGTTATCGGTGCATTCTTTGGAGCTTTTACATTTAAAAAAAGGGAAAAAGGTGCAGTGAATAACAAAAAAAGCTACCTAATAGCTGAAAAATGATTAATAAAAATATACCCGCCCTTTAAGCTGGGCGGGTATGTTTATTGAATACTCATATATTTTATTTAAAATATAAGTATATCCTGCTTCTTATTTTGTAATAGTATGCAATACACCTGTTTTTGTTACTGGCTGTGTTTTATGGCACACAAGACAGTTTTTAGATGGTGTGTTGCTCCAGCTGCCTGCGGGCAGAACACAGCTTGTG
>CAMWVK010000207.1 GCA_947177675.1 uncultured Mucispirillum sp. | reverse complement strand
ATTTTACAGGGGACATAGTGATAGTAATTATCCATTGGTTCCATCAATTGAAAGATTAAGTCAAGATTTAAATATTAATATATGTACATTAGAAGAAGCTTTAATAAATAAGGCAAAAAATGAATATCCTACTCTTTTCTCTGAAACGAATAATCCATTAGATTTACTTGTTAAATTGCAGCACTATGGAATACCGACAAGACTTTTAGACATTACTGCAAACCCATTAGTTGCATTATATTTTGCGATTAGAAATAATTTAGAAAAAAATGGTGAGTTATTAATAATAGGTAACCAGTATGAAACATATTTTGACAATATTTTATATCATGATATTGCAAAATATATGGGCAGATCAGATATTTTTTTAACCAATATTGTTACTATTGAAGATTTTTATATAGAAATTCTAAATAGAAAAAAACAACATACATCTGATATTCATAAATATATTACTAATAACTATGGTGAAGAAGCTATTATTAAGATGACAAAAGATATATATTTTATATATCCACCAAGATTATTTGAAAGGCTTTATATACAACAAGGATATTTTATACTATTGTTAAATAATTATTCATTAAACATTAGTATAAAAAAAAATGAAACAATAAAATATATAAAATCTGATATTTGCCTTTCCCCTATTCCAAAAGACCATAAAAATATTATTGCTAGATATATTATACCTGCAAAAAGTAAAAAAAACTTGTTAGAAGAATTAAAAATGCTTAATATTACAGAAAGCACTCTTTTTCATGATGATGTAGATACAGTATGTAAAAATATAGTTGCAGATTTTAAAGGGAGATATGGCAGATAATGACATCAAACTTTTACTTTTTAGCAGAAGAAAAACAGTTTGAAGGTTTATATCATGTGGCAAAAATAGCAGAAAGCTCTTATAACTTTCAGCCACAGGACCCTGATACTACCATTATGCTTACTAGAAAGGCTTTAGAATATGCTGTAAAGTGGATATATACTTATGACAGTGCATTAAATATTAAATCTGAAAATATAAATATAGAAAAAGACCCGCTTTCTAAACTTATTACTAGAAAAATTTTTTATGATATTGTGGGAAAAGATATATATAAAAGTATTGATTTCCTGCGGATATTAGGCAACCGCTCTACACACAGTTTTAACACCAAAACCACTTTAAATGAAGCAGAAGTTGCACTGGAAAACCTTTTTATAGTCTGTGATTTTATATATTACTGCTATTCTAAAAAAAGCAAATATCTTAATAATAAGTTTGATATTGATATTATAAAAAATTTACAGCATCTGCAAAAAGGGTGCATAGATGAAGATACACCACTTGCAAAAGTGCCAGAAGCAGAGCAGGAAGCCCATACAAAAACAAGAATTTCTAAAAAAGAAACATATACACCAAAACTGCTTAATTTGTCAGAAAAAGAAACAAGAAAAGTTTATATTGATACTATGCTGAGAGTTGCAGGCTGGAAAGAAGGTGTAAACTGGATAAATGAATATGTGATAGAAAACTATAAATTTGCAAAATCTGGCAAAGGTAAAGTAGACTATGCTCTGCTTGATAAAGAGGGCAGACCTATTGCCATAATAGAAGCAAAACGGCATGATAGAGATGCAGAAGCAGGTATAGAGCAGGCAAGACAATACTGCCTTGCCTTGCAGGAAAAATTTGGCATAAAACCAGTTATATTTTTAAGCAATGGTTATAATTTTACTATATGGCAGGAAGGATATTATCATCCTAGAGAAATATATGGCTTTTATTCTGAAGAAGATTTATTAAAAGCAGCAAATATTCTAGAAAAAAGAAAAGATATAAGCAATGCAGAAACTTGTATGGAAATAACAGACAGATATTATCAAATACAGGCAGTAAAACAAATATGCTCTTGCTTTATGGAAAATAAAAGAAAAGCTCTGCTTGTTATGGCAACAGGCTGTGGCAAAACAAGAACAATACTTTCTCTTGTAGATGTGCTAAACCGCTATGGCTGGGTAAAAAATATATTATTTTTAGCAGACAGGCTATCACTTGTAAAACAGGCATATAATGCAGCAGTAAATATGCAGGATTATTTACAGATTAACTTATGTAATATATCAGATGAAGAAAGTTCTGCTAAACCTGATTACAGTATGCCATTTATATTTTCAACATACCAGACTATGCGTAATCTGCTTAATGATTCAGAAAAGAACCCATACTCTGTGGGACATTTTGATATTATTATATTAGATGAAGCCCATAGAAGTATATATAATAAATATCAGGATATTTTTAAATATTTTGACAGTATGCTTACAGGGCTTACAGCTACACCAAAAAATGAAGTGGGTAGAAATACTTATGAAATATTTGGGCTTGAAAATAAAACTCCAACTTATGGTTATGAGCTTGAACAGGCTGTAAAAGACGGCTATCTGGTAAATTATCAGGTGGCAAATTATAAGCTTGATATACTAAACAGAGGTATATATTACAAAGATTTAAGTTTAGAAGAAAAAGAAGAATATGAAGAACTTTTTGCAGATGAAGATGGCAATGTGCCTGAAAGTATAGAAGAAAACCATATTAATAGAACTATATTTAATAAAGATACTATAAAAAAAGCACTGCAGGTATTAATAAAGCAGGGGATTTATATTGATGAGGGCAATACTCTTGGCAAAACAATTATATTTGCTAGAAACCATAAACATGCAGAACTTATAATAAAAATATTCAGGGAAACCTTTCCTAACCTGCTTGATTACTGCCTGCTTATTGATAACTATGTGGAACATCATACAACCCTTGTAAACCAGTTTGCAACAGGCGATCATAAAGCCCGTATTGCCATATCTGTTGATATGCTTGATACTGGTGTAGATATTCCAGACTGCTTAAATCTGGTATTTTTTAAACCAGTGAAATCTTATTCTAAATTTATACAAATGATTGGCAGAGGCACAAGGCTTTGCCCTAATCTTATTAATGGAGAAGATAAAACACATTTTCTTATATTTGACTTATGCAACAATTTTGAATACTTTGGAAAAGAAGAAAACAGGCGGGATAATGACAGCAGACCAAAAAGTATTATGGCAAAACTTTTTGAGCAAAAGCTTGATTTATGCCTTTTTATGCAGAATAGAAAAGAGTATGAAGAAATATATGATAAATATAAAAATGATTTGCATAATACAATAAAAAATCTGCCTGAAAATGATATAAGCGTCAGGCAGAATATAAAGCTTATAAAAGAATATTCAAAAGATAATGCACTTAATGATTTAACTTCAAGCAAGGCTGTATTATTATCAGAAAATATTGCACCATGTGTGCCTGTGATTCAGGATGATATTAAATCATTAAAATTTGATGAGCTTATTTATAATATTATGATTTCAAATTTAAGACAGCAGAATAGTATTCGTTATATAAATCAGCTTAATATCATAGCCGATAAACTGCTTGAAAAGAAACTGCCTGTAATAAATATACATAAAAACTTGTTAGAAGAAATATCAAGTGGAAGAGTTACGCAGCAGACAAGTATAAAAGAGCTTGAAAATATAAGGCAGATATTAAGACCACTTGTAATATATCTTGATAGCAGCATAAAAGATATATATTACACTAATTTTGAAGATAAAATACTTGTAACAGAAGCAGCAGAATGTGATATTGTTATTAATACCAAATATTTAGAAAACTATAAAAAGAAAGTAGAACAGGAATTAAAAAAACGCTGCACAAGTGGCGTTATAAATAAACTATATACTAATAAAAAATTATCTAAATCAGATATTAGGGATTTAGAACGGATTTTATGGCAGGATTTAGGTACAGAAGCTCAATACAGACAGGCAGCAGGTCAAATGCCTGTAACTGAGTTTATATTAAGCATAACTGGTCTTGATAATAATGTAGTTTTAGAAAGGTTTGCAAAGTATATTAATGAAAATAATTATAACCATAATCAAATAGCATTTATAAGACAGTTAATAGAAAATATCCGCCGTAATGGGTTTATTAAGGATAAAAGCATACTTTCAAAAGCACCATACATTAATAATGGCGGTATCCTAAAACTTTTTACAGAAGATGAAGTTGATGAAATTGTTGAACTTATTGATTCCTTTGTTGTGGTGGAGTAGGACTGTTTTATAGGTAATTATACTTAATTA
>CAMWVK010000206.1 GCA_947177675.1 uncultured Mucispirillum sp. | reverse complement strand
AGTAATAAAAGAAGATAAAGAGCTTGTAAAAAAAATGAAACGAAAATAAATATATCTGTTTTTAATATAATAAATCAAACTGATTCATCACTATTTTTTAAATGTGTTTAAATAACTTTATTAAACTATAACTATCTCTCAAATGTATTCCTTATCAGGCAGGAATTAGAAATTTGTTAGTGTGGATTAGTACAAAGTTTTTGTATAAGTCTAATACAACAATTTTTGATTATTTAATATATTAATAAATTCTATCCATATTTTAGCAGATACTACAAGTCATTTTTTTATTTTTTGCAGCTTAATTTCCTATAAACTATTTTTTGGAAAAAATACAGAATGTGTTTTCTTTAATAAAGCAATTTAGCTGTAACTATTAAAAATGGGTGGATACAATGCAGATAAAATCATATATTTAACTAATTTAAATAAAATCATTTTTTAAAATGAATATGAAAATATGTTATTTTAAAGTAATTTATAAAAATCTGTATATTTAATGCCGAAAATCCTTGTGTTTTATACCAAGTTACAATAATATATGAAAATGAATTTTAATGTGATAGCATCAGGCAGTTCTGGTAACTGCTATTGTATAGAAAATAATGGACATTTTATATTTGTAGATGCAGGAGCAACATTAACATCTATTAGAAAAGGGTTGGAAAATAGAAAGCCTGATAAAGAAAAAAATGCAAGTCTTTTTATTACACATGAGCATACCGACCATATTTCAGGTGTTCTGCCATTAATATCCTGCTATAACCCTAAAATATATACATCAAAGGGCACAGCAGCTGTTTTAGCAGATAAGGGAGTAGACCCTGAAATAATATACACGATAGATGCTAATATTACTTATGAATTTGCAGATTTTACTGTTATGCCATTTAAAACTATACATGATGCAGTAGAACCTTTTGGCTTTAAATTTGTATTTGGTAACAAGGTTGTATCTATTGCCACAGATTTTGGTATAATTACTGATGAACTATTTAAAGCTATAGAAGATACCCACATACTAACAGTAGAATCAAACTATGAAGATGATTTGCTGAAAAAGAACCGAAAGTATCCAGAATATCTGAAAAGAAGGATACTGTCAAAAAAAGGTCACCTTTCCAATAAGGATGCTTTTTATCTTATAGGCGAACTAAGTAAATGCAGATTAAAACGCTGCTTTTTAGGGCATGTTTCTGAAAATAACAATAACTATGATATTTTAGAAAAATATGCAGATGCATGCTTAAATGTTCATGATATAGAAGCATCTGTATTAAGACAAAAAACAAAAGCAGTTTTTAATATATAAAATTTGAAAGGAGGCTATATGTCTGAATCTACTGGTAAAGAGCATACTAATAAAGCAGATGACTCAGAATTATGTTATGAAATTATTGACACTAAACCAAAATGGTTAAAAATTACATTACAAATTTTTATAGTTTTAAATCCAATAATGGTATTATTTACTCATTTTTGTATTGCAGTACCATTTATTATTATAGTGCAGTTTTTTATTCTGCTTTTATTATATGCTGTTAACTTAGAAAAAATGACAGAAGATGTTAAGAAAATATTCCGCATTTATTCTGGTGAACTGTTTGTCTTAACAATATTTATACACTGGTTAGTATGATATAATTTTTGGAGGAAAACACATGAAAGAAATGGGCTATGGAGCATCATTTGTAAAAAACTTTTTGGGAAATACTCCAGCATGGTATAAGCTTTCCATACTGGCGTTTTTGATTATCAACCCAATACTTTTTCTATTTGTAAGCAAAACACTTGCAGGCTGGGTATTAATTGCAGAGTTTATATACACTCTTGCTCTTGCATTAAAATGTTATCCGCTGCCATCAGGCGGTCTTTTAGCTATTGAAGCATTAATTTTAGGTATGACAAGCCCTTCAACTCTTTTACATGAAGTTGAATCAAACTTATCTGTTATACTTTTATTAATGTTTATGGTAGCAGGCATCTATTTTATGAAAGATTTTCTTTTATTTATATTTTCAAGACTGCTTGTTAAAGTAAAATCAAAACTTGCACTTTCTTTAATATTTTCTATTTTAGGTGCATTTCTTTCTGCATTTTTAGATGCTTTAACAGTTACAGCAGTTATTATTGCAGTGGCTTATGGTTTTTATGGAATATACCATAGATATTCTTCAAAATCAGGTGCTCATGGCAGCTTATCTGATGACAGTAATATACCAGAAGAAAGCAAACAGGATTTAGAGCAGTTCAGGGGCTTTTTAAGAAACCTTATGATGCATGGAGCAGTAGGTACAGCATTAGGTGGAGCAATGACACAGGTTGGTGAGCCGCAGAACTTAATTATTGCAGCAGCTGCAGGCTGGAACTTTGTGGACTTTTTTATTCACTGTGCACATGTTTCTGTGCCTGTCTTTATTGCTGGTCTTTTAACAGTTGTGATTGTTGAGCTTACTCATTTTTTAGGCTATGGTTATAAACTGCCCTCAAATGTTCGTAAAATTTTAGAAGCAGATGTGGAAGAAAATGCTGCTAAAATGACAAAAAATACTAAAATGCGTTATATGGTGCAGGCTGCTGTTGGGGTTATTTTAATCATATCTCTTGCACTGCATGTTGCAGAAGTTGGCTTTATTGGATTAATGGTCATTATTCTTTTAACAGCATTTAACGGCGTTACAGATGAGCACCATTTTGGTCATGCTTTTACAGAAGCACTGCCATTTACAGCATTATTAGTTGTATTCTTTGCAATAGTCGGTGTTATTCAGGATTTAAAACTTTTCAAACCAATTATTGATATAGTGTTAAATATGCAGGGTAATGACCAGCTTGTAGCTTTTTTTGCAGCAAACGGTGTGCTTTCAGCAATCAGCGATAATGTATTTGTAGCAACAGTATATATGAGTGAAGTAAAAACTCACTTTTTAGGGGCTGGAGCAAGAAGTGCTGCTGATATATCTGCGGCTATTGCTAATCTTGATGAAGCTGCCCGTCAGCAGTATTATAATATTGCAGTAGCAATAAACATGGGAACAAATATCCCATCAGTTGCTACACCAAACGGGCAGGCTGCATTTTTATTTTTATTAACATCTTCTCTTGCACCGTTAATAAGGCTTTCATATTTTGAAATGATGAAATTAGCAGCACCTTATGCGGTAATCATGACGGTAACAGGTTTAGTTGCTACAGCATTTTTATAAAATTTATATTCTGCCCCTATACTGGGGCAGAAGTTTTTTAAGGTGTATAAATGGTATTTAGCAGGTATAAAAAACCAGTAAATATTAAAAAAAATCAAAATAATGAGAATAAAAGTCAAAATAAATCTCATAATACTTCTACAAAAGAGCTTACCCCACTTTCATTTAAATATTCAAAGGATATAGATGACCATTTAAACTATATTTTCCCCAGCCGTAAAACAGGTCTTCATATTGACCCAAATGGAGCAAAATATCAGATAGATATAAATATTATGTATCCATCAGATGATGAAGATTATTATATTATTTATACATCAGGCATGAGCAGCGAAGATATGCTTTTGCCAGCTGGTATTGAAAAAGAATATCCTGAGTTTAAGCGTGCAGAGCTTTTTATGATGCTTCCTAAAAACTGGGATATAGATGATATGGTATCACCCATACCAAAACATGAAACATACTGGCCTATGCAGCTTTTAAGAATGATGGCAAAATATCACTATGAGTTTTTTACATGGATTGGACCGGGCTATACAATAGAGTATGAATCATTTGCAAATAATACAAAATTAAGTGCTGCTATGGTGCTTTCTTTAGGCGATGATATATCTATTATAAAAACAAAAGATAATAGGCTTATATCATTATATTTAGTGCTGCCTCTTTATAAAGAAGAAGTAAAATATAAAATGCAGCATGGATATGATGCGTTTGTAGATAAATTTGCAGAATATTTCCCAGCTAATAACGGGGAAGAATGGATAGTAGATATAAACAGGAAAAATATAGGGCTTTAAGTAATATTTTAGTATTAGTATTTATAATACTAATATAAACAGCTTTTGCTTTATCCCTGTAAATATTGAAAATGTTTTGTTTTAGTCTTAAAAATATCTACTTCACTCCACCCCATTTTTTTGGAAAGAATGTTTATAACTATATAATAATAAAGATAAAATACACATTAATTTAAAAAATAGACTTTTAAAATTAATATATATTAATATGTATTAATA
>CAMWVK010000205.1 GCA_947177675.1 uncultured Mucispirillum sp. | reverse complement strand
CATATACTAAATTCATTAAGGAGTAATAGCCTATGAAGGAAAAAATTGAAAAACTCAGGGAACTGTCTTCTCAAGCAGAGCTTGGCGGCGGTATCCAAAGAATTGAAAAACAACATCAGGCTGGTAAACTTACTGCCAGAGAAAGAATTGACCTTCTTCTTGATAAAGGCACATTTATGGAGTTTGATAAATTTGTTACTCACCGCTGCACAAACTTTGGTATGGAAAAACAAAAATATTTAGGTGATGGCGTTGTTACAGGAACAGGTCTAATTAATGGCAGAACTGTTTTTGTATTTGCTCAGGATTTTACAGTTTTTGGTGGCTCTTTATCAAAAACTTTAGCAGAAAAAATATGCAAAGTAATGGATATGGCTGTTAATATGGGTGCTCCTGTTATAGGATTAAACGATTCAGGCGGTGCTAGAATCCAAGAAGGTATTCAATCACTGGCTGGATACACTGATATTTTCCTAAGAAATACTCTTTCATCAGGTGTTATTCCTCAAATCAGTGCTATTATGGGACCTTGTGCTGGTGGTGCTGTTTATTCCCCTGCACTAACTGACTTTATTTTTATGGTAAAAGATACAAGTTATATGTTCTTAACAGGTCCAGATGTAATTAAAACTGTTACAAATGAAGATGTTACAAAAGAAGATTTAGGCGGCTGCTCTGTTCATAATGCTACAAGTGGGGTTGCTCACTTTGCTACAGAAAATGATACAGACTGTATTGTTAAAATTAGAGAATTAATGTCATTTCTGCCACAAAACAATATGGAAGAAGCACCATTTAAAGCTACTATAGATGATGCAAACAGACTTGAACCAAATCTTGAAACTATTGTTCCTGATAACCCAAATATGCCTTATGATATGAAAGAAGTTATTAAAAAAGTTGTTGATGATGGTCACTTTTTTGAAGTTCAGGAAGATTTTGCAAAAAACATAGTTGTAGGATATGCCCGCTTAAACGGGAAAACCATAGGTATAGTAGCTAACCAGCCTCAAGTTTTAGCTGGTGCTTTAAATGTTGACGCATCAAGTAAAGCAGGCAGATTTGTTCGTTTTTGTGATGCTTTCAATATTCCATTATTAACATTTGTAGATGTTCCAGGATTTATGCCGGGAGTAAGTGAAGAAAAAGGCGGTATAATACGACATGGAGCCAAACTGCTTTATGCTTATGCTGAAGCTACTGTTCCAAAAGTTACACTAATTACTAGAAAAGCATACGGCGGAGCTTACTGTGTTATGAGCTCTAAACATTTAAGAGGCGATATTAACTATGCCTACCCTACTGCTGAAGTTGCAGTTATGGGTCCTGAAGGTGCAGTTAAAATTCTTTCCCGCAAAGATATTGCAGAAGCAGGAGACCCTGCTGCAAAAGAAAAAGAGCTTGTTCAAGAATACAGAGACACTTTTGCAAACCCATACAGAGCAGCAGAACTTGGCTATATAGATGAAATTATAGAACCAGCAGTTACTAGACCAAAACTTATTCGTGCATTTGAAATGCTTGCTAATAAACGCGTAGGAAACCTGCCTCGTAAACATGGTAATATACCACTTTAGAGTAAGGAGAGAAATATGGCAAAAATAACAAAAGTATTAGCTGCTAACCGTGGAGAAATAGCTATCAGGGTATTCCGTGCTGCAAAAATGCTCCGTCTTGAAACTGTTGCGATATATACCCATGTTGATAGAGGTGCTCCACATGTTAGATATGCTGATGAAGCTTACTGTATATCAGATAATGAAGAAGATACATCTTATTTAAAACCAGAAAAAATACTGGAAATTGCTAAAAAATCAGGTGCAGCAATCCACCCAGGATATGGCTTTTTATCAGAAAATGCTGACTTTGTGAAAGAATGTGAAAAAGCAGGCGTTATATTTATTGGACCATCTGCACAGCATATTATAGATATGGGCTCAAAAACTGGTGCTAGAAAAATTATGTCTGATGCTGGTGTGCCTATTGTTCCTGGAACAAAAGACCCTATTAAAAGTATTGATGACCTTTATAAAACAGCAGATAATGTTGGCTTTCCTATTATGCTTAAAGCAGTTGCAGGCGGTGGCGGTAAAGGTATGAGACTTGTCCATAAAAGAGAAGACTTAGAAGATATGTTTAATATGGCAGTTTCAGAAGCAGAAAGAGCTTTTGGCAACGGAGATGTATATATTGAAAAATATGTAGAAGAGCCACATCATGTGGAAGTGCAGGTAATTGGTGATAAACATGGAAATGTTATTCACTTATATGACAGGGAATGTTCTATCCAAAGAAGACACCAAAAAGTTATAGAAGAAGCACCATCTCCATATATCAGCCCAGAAACAAGGCAGAAAATGCTGGAAGTTAGTGTTAATGCCTGCAAAAAAATTGGTTATTATAGTGCAGGAACACTTGAATATATGGTTGATAAAAACCAAAACTTCTATTTCCTTGAAATGAATACAAGGCTGCAGGTGGAACACCCAGTTACAGAAATGATTACAGGTGTTGACTTAGTTCGTGATATGATTTCTGTTGCAAATGGCGATGTGCTGCCATACAAACAGGATGAAATTATTAAGCAGGGGCATGCTATTGAATGCCGTATATATGCAGAAGACCCAGAAAATGGCTTTATTCCATCTCCCGGTGTTATTACTGTCCATGAACCGCCTACAGGAAGAAATGTTCGTGTAGACCATGCAGCACATGAAGGATATAATGTTCCACTTTTCTATGACCCAATGATAGCAAAACTTACTACTTGGGGTAGAACAAGAGAAAGAGCTATACAAAATATGGAACGCTCACTACTGGAATATAAAATATTAGGTATTAAAACTACAATACCATTCCATCAACGGGTTATGAAAAACGAAACTTTTTTAAGCGGTGTATATGATACAACATTTATAGACACTAAATTTGATAAGGAAGACTTAAAACGCCGTAAAGAATTAGACCCTACTGTTGCAATCGTAGCAGCAGCACTTATGCAGTATATTTCAGAGCAGGAAGCAGCTGCAAAAGCTACTACCGTTCCAGAAGTAGGCGAATCTTTATGGAAACACTATGGCAAAATGCAGAAAATTGCCAACAGATTCTAAAAAGGGGGATTTTATATGAAATGCAGTAATATAGCGGCAACAAAATATTATGCTATACCAGAGGGATATGATAAAGAATCTGTTGTGCAGATAAAATGCGTAGGTGTTAATGCTTTTATTTTAAGTGTAGACGGCAAGGATATTGAAGTTGATTTCCAAAGAACAGGACACAACTTATACTCTATCATTATAGACAACAAATCTTATGAAATAGATATTCACAATGACAGAGAGTCTTATGATGTTCTTGTTAATGGCGACTATTTTAAAATTGATATTTTAGACGAACTTAAAAAAGTTTTAAGAGACAGAGTATCAAAAAGTCTGCAGGGCAGACAGGTTATTTTATCACAAATGCCTGGTATTGTTACTCAGGTTATGGTAGAAGAAGGTCAGGAAGTAGAAGAAGGACAACCACTGCTTATACTTGTTGCCATGAAAATGGAAAACCAGATAAAAGCACCGAAAGCAGGTATAGTGCAAAATCTATATGTTTATGCTAACCAGACAGTTGCCATAGGCGATAAGTTAGCTGTTATAGAATAAATTATACTTTTTAAACAAATATATAATAATTAAGCCTGATAGAATAAACTGTCAGGCTTAATTATCAAAATAAATCGTTATTTTTCAAATTGAATAATGGTTATATACTTATTCAGCTAGTATCTAAAAAAGTTTACAATTTTAATTGCAGCTTATCATACAGATTCTTCACTATCGCTCAAAATGACAAAAGGAATATTCATAAATATTGTCTCTCTGATGCGAGATTAACAAGCAGAAGAGTCTGGATTATTGATACTGCATATATTTATAATATTCTAATTTATTATTGACAGTAGAAACTTATGTATTATAGATTCTTCGCTTACGCTCAGAATAGACAAGTGTGAAGTTTGAAAGTTTAGAATAATATTTTACTACTGTCCTGTCTCTCTGAGGCGAGATTAACGAGCTGAAGAGTCTGGATTATTGATACTGCATATATTTACAACATTCTAATTTATTATTGACGGTAGAAACTTATGTATTATAGATTCTTCGCTTACGCTCAGAACAGACAAGTGTGAAGTTTGAAAGTTTAGAATAATATTCTGCTGCGGTCTTGTCTCT
>CAMWVK010000204.1 GCA_947177675.1 uncultured Mucispirillum sp. | reverse complement strand
TATAAAAGCAAATGTGGTTTTTATTCTACTTTTTCTTAATAAAATGATTTAAAATTTCTAATGAGTTCAGTTTTTTATAAAAATGGAGATTTCAGTATAGTTTTCAAATACCAAAGAATCTAGAATATACAAATTTCTTTTATGTATAACAAACGAAAATATGAACTTATATTTTTTAGTATCCACCTATATTTTCATCTTCACTTTCTTCTGAATATATTTTAATAAAATCTTCGCTTGCTTCTTTTTTATAAGTTAGCATATCACTGCTGTATAGATGAATATTATCTACCATAAAAGAAGAAGATTTAAAGTATTGGGCAATATATCTGTAACTTTTTGTAAAATCATACTCACTTTTTACTTCTTTTATTCTTCCAAGAGTAATATGTGGTGTATAAGGCTTTCTATCATCAAAAGGTATATATAACTCTCTTAATTTTTGATGAAGCTGTTCTTTATAAATATTTAATTCATCAGAACCTATTTTAATAAATATAGTTGATGGTATGCCTTTTCTTTTAAAAAGTCCAATGTTTGCACACTTTATTTCAAACTGTTCTCGTTTTAACTCTTTAAATATTTCTTCAATATTCTTAATATATGTATTTGGTAAATCAGGGAAAAAAGCAAGAGTTATATGCATTTTATCAAGGCGGACAAAATACATATCTGCACTGCTGCGAAGTGATTTGCAGGATGATGTATAAAATGTTCTAATATTTTCTGGTATTTCAAGCCCTATAAAAGCACGCATTACTTCCCCTTTGTCATTATATTATAACTTTCCTGATAATATGAAAGAAGTATTTTAGATAAATAATCTTTTTCACTTTGTTTCATATCTTTTGGATTACTTTCAAGCATATATTTAAATGAATGTTTTAACCACTCATCATTTCTAATAATTGCTGCAGAACTCCATGTATGGATAACACTGTAACTGTTATTATCTTTACAGAATATATCTTCACCGATATATTCATCAAAGTTCTTATGCCCCCCCCTAGTTGCAATGCCTAAAATGGTAGGCGGTAAATCTACATGGTTAGTTGGTGCAGTTCTTTTTTTGTTATTTTTAAATGATGGAGACCATATTAAAAGCGGCACTTTAAAATCATTTGGAAAATCCTGCTTTTCAAAATTGCCAAGCACATGGTCTGCTGTCAAAATAAAAATTGTATTTTTAAAATATTCTTCATTTTCTATTTTTTTAATAAATTCGCCCAAGCTCCAGTCAGCATATACAAGAGTATTTTTAAAGCCGTTTTCGCTCTTTATATCATGTGGAAATTTGACATTTATTTTATTAGGTTCAGCATAAGGAATATGTGTTGTGCCTGTAAATAAAAATGCAAAAAATGGGTTATTTTTTCCTTTATTTTTAAGAGCATCTGCAAGCTTCATATATGTTTCATAGTCCCAGCCAAACTGAGATGCTTTATAGTCTGGATATTCTAATATCTGCTTAATATCTTCCATACCATAATATTCTTTAAAACCTATTGATTTTGCAATAACATCAAGATAAAAAGAGTTCCTTTTTGAAGACTGTATAAAAATTGTATCATAGCCGTTTTTACTAAGGTTTGATGCAAGATTTCCGCTTCCTGCAATAGTTTCAAGTCCAAAGCCCAGTTTTGGAATATTATCCATTGGCGGGATACCCAGCAATACAGCCTGAATAGCTGATATACTGCGTCTTTCAGGGGAGTAGTGGTTCATAAACATTATACCTTCTGATGAAAGATGGTTAAAGTTAGGCGTAAGCTGCATATTATAGCCTGAAAAAGCATCTACATAATAACTGCTCCAGCTTTCAAGAAGAATAAACACGATATTTGGCTTTTTAATTTCAGCAAAAGGATAAATGCAGTCTTTATGTTTTAATGAAAGTATAAAATCATGAGCCTGACTGTCATCATAAAATGAATATATATCTTTAGATACAGCTTCATTTTCTGTCATATATCTAAGGGAAGTAAATAATCCGTTTAATGTAAGGTTTGCAAGAGCATTACTGCCGCTTACAAAAGCATTAATTGTGCTTATGGGCTTAATATCAAAACTGCCTCTAATAAATATAAATACTATACCTCCTATAAGCACAAAATATAGTGCTGATTTAATTAAGCCTTTTGTAGAAGTATTTACATCACTTACTTTAATATCAACAAATTTTTTCCAGAAAAACCCACATACTGCAATAATGACTAATACAATAAACACCATATAGAAGTAAGTTTTTGCCATTGTCCATATAAATTCATAATCATTGCCTAATGCGGCAAATTCTCCTGCCAAATGCCTTGAAACATATCCAAAATATACTGCATCAATAACAAGATATATAGTAATTGCAGCATATACAGGAAACAACAGCCAGTATATAATTTTTTGATATTTCTGAGAGTTAAAAGGCAGCAGTAAAAGCACAATAAATGGTGAAATTATTGTTAGAAATATAGATGCATCAAACCGTATCCCATGAAGAATCGCTAAAAATATGCTCCATGCACTGCTTTCCTTAAATAAATCAAAATAGGCAGTAAATATTATAAGCCTGATAATAGTAAATATTGCAAGCCCCATTAAAACAGCATAAAGAAGTTTTAAATATCTGTGCATAAATTGCCTGCTATCATTTTTGCTTTAGATGATGTTACTTCATCTATCTGTCTGCCATCTTTATCTATTACTTTTATAGTCCATTCATCATCATTAATTCTAGTCATAACACAGTAATGGTGGTCATTTACTCTGCATACTTTATATTTATTTTCAATAGTTTCAGGATAAAGGGGAGCACCACCGCCAGCAGTAACAATATAGTTAGTGCCTTTATATAATGACCGTTCATAAGAATGAACATGGGCAGAAAATACAAATATTACATTATATGCTTCAAAAAGATCCAGTAAATATGGTGCATTGTATGGATAATATTTACCTGATGTAAAAAGTGGATAGTGAAGCCCTACACTTATATTTTTAGTTTTGTTCTTTTCTAAATCATCTTTAAGCCATGTAATCAGCTCTATATGTATGCTTTCGTCAATAACATCAAGCACAATAAAGTGCATACCCATTCTGTCAAAAGAATAGTATGTTTTATTTTTAGGTAAATCTAAAAATATTTGATAATGATATATTTCAGATTCATGATTTCCTCTTATGGGGTAATATTCGCATTTTTTCCAAAGCTTGTTTTCTATAATACTGAATATTAAATAGTGGAGAAAATTATGACTATTAGAAGCAATATCCCCAGTAAAAAGTATCATATCTGGGTTTTCTTTTTTAATCATATTTGCAATATGGTTATGCATTTTATAACTTGAACGAACATCACCATATATTACTATTTTATTAATATCTTTATCTGCAGGGTCAAAATTAAGCCTGTGGCGGACAAGAAAATAAACAACTAAAATTAGTGCAAAAACAGCACATAGTATAAATAATGCGACAAATATAATGTCTGATATCATTTTATTTTTCCTTATTTTTAATTATATCTTCTAATGAAGAACTGACTGTATCTATAATATTGCCATTTATATCTACAGCTTTTAAAGTATATGTATTATTATCTTTTGTAAGAACAGTGTAATGGTGGACATTTTTTCTTGCCTGTTTATAAGGGTTATCTCTAGTTTCAGGATAAAGTGGTGCACCGCCGCCAGCAGTAACAATATAGTTAGTGCCTTTATATAATGACCGTTCATAAGAATGAACATGAGCAGAAAATACAAACATTACATTATATTTATCAAAAAGTTCTAATAAATCTGGCTCATTATATGGCTCATATTTACCTGATGTAAAAAGTGGAACATGCATGGCAACTGATATTGGCTTGTTTTTATTTGCTTCTAAATCTTTTTTCAGCCATTCAAGCTGATTTTTTTCAAGGGGAGCATATACATTCCAGCAGTCAAGCACAATAAAATGCATACCCATTCTGTCAAAAGAATAATATGATTTATTATTTGGTAAATCAAAAAAAGCATCATACAGCCAGTAGGTAGATTCATGGTTGCCTCTCACAGGGTAATATTCAGCATTATCCCATAATTTTTTTTCAAAAATAGTGTGCTGAAGGTAGTGAATATAATTTCTGCTGTTTGATGCAATATCTCCTGTGAAAATAACCATATCTGGTTTTTCTTGATAAACCAAATCAGCAATTTTTATATGGGTTAAATACCCTGAACGCACATCACCATATATAAC
>CAMWVK010000203.1 GCA_947177675.1 uncultured Mucispirillum sp. | reverse complement strand
ATACTAGATTTATATAATCAAAAGAAGTTATCTAAAGAAAACCTAATTGATATTATGGATAAAATAAAAGAAAATACTAAAAATCCAGTTACTTTTGTTAGTATAAAAGCATATACAGATTTAACAACTTTAATTCATTAGATTTATTTCATCAATAGGTTGAATAGTATATCCGTTTTTTCCAGCAATAGCTAAATACATATTAAACAAATTAGTTTTATATCCACAGTTATGGCAAATTAAAAATTTATTATCTTTATCAATAAAAGTTATATGACTGTTTGCATCAAAATCTAAAGCATCTTGATTAGTATATAGAAACATGACAGTATGTATTTCTCCACAATCACAGAGATAATTATACATAACATATCCATCTGTTTCAATTTTAAATTTATAGATTTCTAATAAATAGTTTAAAGAATGATAATTTTTCATAATATATTCATTGTAATATAGTTTTTAATAAACTGCAATAATTATTGACATACAACAAATGTTCTATTATATTATAGATATCAATTATTACTCTATTATAGAGTTCCCTGCATTTAAGCAGGCTCAAAGAGAACTATTGTAGTTCTACTATCAATTAAACCTATTACTTATAGATAGGTTTCAAGTTGCATATTATACGAATATGCCAATATTCAAAATAATCATGACAAATTAAACTGAGTATAAGAATAGCAGTGTATTTATACATTGTTAAATCTTTAAGGAGGCGAACGCCTTTTGTGAGGACTAAATGTCCCGACCGAATAGGAAGGAGTAAGAAATTTAGGCTGGGCGAGATGTCATGTGTCAGCAGTTAAGATGCAGGCTTATGAAAAAAGCAGGAAAATTCATAAAAGAACTCCTGCTTTTATTCATTAAAGCATTAACTGTAAGACTAGCTTGGTTAGTAGTTGATTATTTAATCAAACTATTATTCAGCTAGCAGGTGGAACAGGGATCTAAGCCCTCCCTGTTCTTAACTGTAATATATATTAAAACCAAAGAAAAGTCAACTAATTCTGTTAGTTGGCTTTTTTGTTAACAGGAGGAATAAATGAAAAAGCTTTATTATAATTTTAAATTTGGAGTGGCTGTATTAGAAGAAGAGCTGCTTGTAGATTTTACTCTTGAAGATATTCAAGAGTTTATCAATGAAGGTATTTTGGCAGAGATAAAATTACAGGAGGGCATCCATTATGCTATCTAGTAAAGAAATTAGAGAACGGTATTGCCGTCTCTATGTAGAAGATATTAGAATGGGTAATATCTGCTCTGATGAAGATATTCCCACAGAAGAAGAATATTTAGACCAGTATGTAGATGAAACTTCATATATGGAGGAATATTATGAAAGAAAATATGGAAAATAAAATAGGAATCTTGTCTCTTATGACAAGACGCCAGTTTGAAATGGATATTGTATCTTTTGATGCTGATAGTATCAATAATAACAATATCCAAAAACAAATAAAGGATATACTGCATTCGTTAGATAACTGTATATCTAGGAACAAAATTATCAGCCTTGTTATTAAGGTTAATGGCAATATCGTTGATACAGAGGCAGCAATGTTTCGCAGCGATATTGATAGAATAAAAGAAGCGATTAATAATCATTTCGGAAAAAAGGTAAAAGAAAATGAATAAAACATTAATAAATCTATGGAGAGCAGAACTTCGTAAAGAGGCTGTTCTTTGGTGGGATAAGTTAAGCAAAGTTCAGAAAATTAATTGGGCATGTGGCAGAACAGAAGATGAGGTAGTTGAAGATTTAATTGCTGAAAAAATTGCAGTTATTCAACTACACAACAGTTAAGCTAGATGTCAATATATAATTATCAATCTAAATTTTAAAATAAAATAATTCCAAATAAATTAAACAATAACAGTAGTTGATGTGGTTTATACCATGTTACCTGCTTTTATCATAGATAATGTTTAATTAAGGAGGAATTATGCAATAGCAAAGTGGTTAATGTTGAAGCCTTGTATGAAAAGAGCAGCTAAAAAAGCTGCTCTTTTTGTAGCTAAAACAACCGTTGCTGAATTTATTAAACAAGCCATTAAAAAATGGTTTGAAGATAATTTTTAGCAACTTTTTGGAGCAGGGGTCGGCTCCCTACTCTTAACCATAATATGCCATAAAAAAATAAAAAAGTCAATGTAACATTAATGTTCTAATTAAAAAAAATAAGACGAATTAGGAGGCTCAAAATGAGTGAAAAATTAGAAAAAGAATTAAATAAAATGGTAGGCGGCAATATGTTCTACCAGAAAGTAGCAAGAGTTCAGTCAGAACTTAATGCACCTAAAAATTTAAAAAATAATTTTGGTGGCTACAGTTACCGAAATGTAGAAAGTATCTATGAGGCAGTAAAACCATTATTGCTTCGTGAAGGGTTAGCCCTGTTTATCAGCGACGAAATTGTTGAATCAAATGACAGGATATATGTTAAAGCAACAGCTACCCTTACAGACGGCTATGGGGAAATTAAATCTGTAGGCTATGCAAGGGAAGCAGGTATGAAAAAAGGTATGGACGAAGCACAGCTTACAGGTTCATGTTCATCATATGCTCGTAAGTATGCTTTAGGTGGACTTTTCCTTATAGATGATAATAAGGATATTGATGAAATGGACCATACCAAAGAATCTGCACCAGCAGTTAAAGTTGCAAAACCAAAAACTGATGCAGGTAAAAAAGAGCCAGCAAAAGATGAATATGCAGACAAAGCTGTTGTTGACAAGATGATGGCAGAGTTTGCAAAAATTGGTATAGACGAACCTGATTTACTGGGATATTTTGGTATCAAAAAAGACCAGATTAAACAGTCGGATATATCAGTGTTAAGGGATTACTTTGTTGAGAAAAAAGCAGAGTATCAAGCAAAGAAAACAGCATAAAATACTTTAAAAAGTCAGCCCACAAGGCTGGCTTTTTTATAATCAAGGAGATTAAACATGGAAAAAGATAAAGAGCCACAGATGGATATAAATAACGAAAACTATTACTCAAAAGAAGCAGATATGGAATACATGTCAGCTTCACAATTTAAAGGATTTATGAAATGCGAAGCACGCCAGAAAGCTATATTAACTGGTGAATATGTGCCAGAAGAAACAACAGCATTGCTTCAGGGCAGGCTGTTAGAAACATTACTTCTTGAACCTGATAAAATAGAGCAGTTTAGGAATGAAAATCCTGAATTATTTTCTCAAAAGGGTGCTAATAAAGGAGACCTTAAATCTGAGTTTAAAAAAGTTCAAGAAATGGCTGATAGAGCAAAACAGGATAATTTTTTTATGAGTTATCTTGGTGACCCATTTTCTACTCTATATCAATATCCAGTTACTGGTGAGATAGCTGGAATAAAATTTAAAGGTTTGTTAGATATATATCAGCCTCAGAGCTGTATAGTAGATTTAAAAGGGATAAAAGATTTCCAACCTATATGGGATAATTCAATAAATAAAAAATTAAATTTTATTGAATACTGGGGCTATCATACACAACTTGCAGTATATCAGTGGCTGGTTAAACAAAATACAGAAAAAATACTTCCTGTATTTATAGCTGGAATTACAAAAGAAACAGTATCTGATATTGGCATATTTTCTATTCCACAGGAAATATTGGACTATCAATTATCAGTTATTGGTGAGCTTGCTCCACGATACCAAAAAATTAAAGATGGTGAGATAGAGCCTGTAAGGTGTGAATGCTGTGATTACTGCAAAACTACAAAAGAGCTTAATACAGTAGTAAATTTATTTTAAGAAAACCTTATTTTTTTGTTATTCAATATAAAAACAAAATATTTCAAGCTCACTTTTATAGTGAGCTTTTTTATTGACATATAACAAATGTTCTACTATATTATAAATATCTTATATTACTTCCATAGAGAAGTCCCTGCCATTATGGCAGTCCAAAGAGTTCTACTGGGACTACCACTATTCACAGACCTGTTATACTTATTCATAATGGGTTTCATATTATAGACAGTATCATTCTGTCTAACAATTAAAAAAATAAAAAAATTGTCAGATCCAAATTCGTTAATAAGCAAAACTACAACAGTATAGTTATACTTTTGGTATAGCTTGCTTTTACATAGATAATGCTTTTGTAAGGAGGAGATATGACATGCATAAGAAACCAGAAATGTTTGGATACATAAAGAAAGCAGCTCAAAAGCTGCTCTCTTTTATTTGTGTTCAAATATTAATTTTTACACTTAATCATGC
>CAMWVK010000202.1 GCA_947177675.1 uncultured Mucispirillum sp. | reverse complement strand
TAAAATTTTTAAATAACGAAAGCCCCGAACAAGTCGGCTGCTTTCTCTCGCAAGCGAAAAGACATCCTGTCTTTTTATATTCTTATTAAAAATTTTGTCCATAAAATTTTTAAATAACGAAAGCCCCGAACAAGTCGGCTGCTTTCTCTCGCAAGCAAAAAGACATCCTGTGCCTTATATATTTTTATTAAAAATTTCGTCTGTGAAATTTTTAAACCACACTCTGGCGAAATAAATTCGCCTATCGCTTTCGCTTATGCGACGGCACTTCCTGTGCCTTATATATTTTTATTAAAAATTTCTAAAGCTGCTTTTATAAGATTTTATTTCTCTCTTGTTTTTATATTCTGCTGTTTAATGTAATATTAATATTAATATTTAGAAAATACATAACTACTCTCCTGATTTTTTAAACCATTTAACAGCTTCTTTATAATCTCTTTTTACACCTCTGCCGCTTTGATACATAAAGCCTAGATTATACATAGCAATAGTATATCCCTGCATAGCAGCTTTTTTATACCAGCCTACAGCAGCCTCATCATCTCTAGCCATACCCCTGCCGCCAGCACACATAATACCCATATTATACTGTGCTTTCATATTGCCTTTTTCTGCTGCAGGTTCAAGCCACCTTAAAGCTTCTATATCATTTTTTGGTACACCTTTGCCATTTTTATAACAGAATCCTATATTAAACTGTGCTTCTGTATGGTCAAGTTCTGCAGCTTTTAAATACCATTTAGCAGCTTTATTAATATCTTTCACAACACCTTTGCCATTTTTATATATTTCCCCAATATAAAACATAGCATCAGCATTACCCTGCTCTGCAGCAAGCTCAAACCACTGTAAAGCATATTCATAATTTTTCTTAACACCTGTGCCATGATATAGAAAAAAACCTGTTAGGAACTGAGACTGTGGGTTGTTGTTTTTTTTAGCATCAGTTACAAAATATTTAAATGCCACAGCAAAATCATTCCTGTCTGCTGCCATAGAGCCAAGCTCATAAAGAGTATATTTTGGTTTGCGTTTAAATATTCTTTTTAAAAAATTAATCATAAAAGTATTACATACATTTTGCAGCACCAAGCTCTATCAGTCTGCCATTGCGTCTTTCCTTTTCATCATATATTGTAACTTTTGATGCCATAATACCCCTGCTGTGTAAAACAGAGCAGTATTTTGAAGCAGCGTCATCTTTTCTTAAACCATCATTTAAACTGTATATCCATACAGTAGGATTTTCTACTTGAGTTGCAGTCTCTATATATTTGATTTCTGGAATTTCTACCATTATTTGTTGATAATTTTCATTATGCAGTGCTTTATCATTTAATATGAGTGGCCTTTCAGCATTAACTGCTTCACTGATAGATGAAGCCTGTTTAGATGCATCCCCCTGTGGTGCAGAGTTTTGCTGCATATCTGATAAGCTGTTTCCTGTAACACCTGCTTCACCTGTGCCAGCTCCATAATTAGCACTTGATACTGCAGCATTATTTACAGGAAATAAATTCTTTTTAATAATACTATAAGGCACTGAAAGAAAAAGTATTATTATAAAAATACTTAATACTTTATACTCAAACCGCATTTCTTTAACAAATGTTTTAAACTTTTCCATACTACTACCCTGAAAAATATATTATTCTTTATAACTTTATTGCAAAAATCGTGCCTAATTTAAATTAAACTTCCCTGCCTTTATCCATTTGTAAAAGCAAATTTCGTGTCATATATTTTTTAACATTAAACACTTTTTCTGATAAGCTTACTTTTGCTCTGTGTGGTTTAACTATCCTTTTATATGACCAGTCAAGGCAGTCTAATTCATTTTTAGAATTCTGTCTTATTTCAAGCAGCGACTGGCGGCTGTATCTGCCTTCAAATGAGCTTATATTGCCATCACATACATAAACAAGAGACTGTCTAGGCTCGCCAATTATATAAGATGAGCCATTTACCATATATTTACTGTCATCAAAAATATGCAGAAATCTTTCAGTATTTTGATAATCTTCATTATGAAAATAAATAAGCGATGTAATATATTCGCCATTTTTATCTTTTACAAATGCACTTCTTAAATTACCGGGGATTGTTGTTTTTTCATTATGGTTGGATATTTTTAATATATAATTATTTTCAAGTTCAGATATTTTACATACTCCGCCTAATGCAGGGCTGTCCCATGCTGTTGCACCCTTTGTACCTATACCAAATGATATATGTTTTATTATATGGCTTTTGCCTGCCTGACTAAACTGTGTAAAAATATCCTGTATGCTGTTTTCTTCTAAATCATTGCTTAATACCACTGTAACATTATCAGTTTTAAGCTGCTCTGATAACTGCTCATAAGCCTGCACTGCTAAATATGCTAAATCGCCACTATCAATACGAACACCTATTTTATCCCAGTTATTAGAAGATACCATTTGGTTTTTATGCTTTAAAAATGCCTTTATGGCGTTTTTCAACCCGCTATCAAGAGTGTTTATTGTATCTATTAATAATACAGGTTTATCTGGATTAATTTCAAGCCATTTATCAAATGCATCATATTCAGAATCAAATGACTGAATAAATTCATGACCCATAGTGCCAGAAGATGGTATTCCAAAAATATTATTTACTTCACAGTTGCTTGTGCCATTAATACCTGCCATATAAGAATAAAGTGATGCTTTTAAGCTGTTTTGAGCTCTGCGTCTGCCAAACTCCATAATAGGACATTTATATGCTGCATTTCTTATTCGGTGCCATTTTGTAGCTGCTAAACTTGCAAAATTCATTTCAGAAAGCAGAATACCTTCCAATATCCTTGCATCATGCAGGTTGGTTTCTAATACAATAATAGGCTCGTTTGGAAAAGCTACAGTATTTTCAGGCAGAGCATATATTTTCACTGATATTTTATTCCTTGTTTTAAGATAGTCTATATATTCTTTTTTATAGCCCTTATTTTCCAGATAAGAAATTATCTGCCTGTATGAAAAATTTTCTACTTTTGATAAAAATGCAGTAAGACCTGCTGTAATAATATATGAACTGCCAAAAGGTGCAGTCCTGTAAAAATATGATTTAACAGCCTTTTTATTATGAATGTCTAAAAGCACATCAGTTTGAGCCATAACAAGATGATATTCATCAAAAGGCAGCAGCTCATCAAACAACTTTGTCTTTAAAAATATATCTTTAAGTGGTGTATTTAAAAGTATGTTTTCAAAATCATTCATCAAAAAATACTCTCATATCAGTTGTTTTCATAACTCTCATACCTAAATCTGATGCTTGTTTCAAAAATATTTCTGATAAATATTCAAAACCATTTACTGATGATACAGCATCTTCTAATAATACAAACTTGCATAAATCTTTTGATATATATTTAGAAATATCAAGCAGAGAATTTGCAACACAATGGCTTAATGCTTCCCCTGCTGTTAATATTACATCATTTACAGCAATAATATGGGCTATGTGAGAACTTGCATATATATTATCCTTTTCTCCCATACTTACATCTGCCCTTAATATAGAATACTGCTCTGTAAATGAATTAGCACTTTTATAAATATATTCTGCTGCATTATATCTTTCTGTATTATATCTTTCAACAGCATCAAAAAGCGGTGTATATATGTTTGCACCACTTGAGCCAATAAGGCAGTGTGGCGGCCATATACAAAGCTCATATCTGCCGTTATTTTCAAGCTCACATACATAATGTTCTGCTAACTGCTGGTATTCTGGAACAGCAGCATAATATCTGCCTGATAATACATCATGCTTTTTTATAATTGTAAAAACTTCTGGGTGAGTATCTGTTTTAGAATCTATCCAAAAAACAGGGCTTGCAATATGGAAACTTTTATGAGAGTCAAGTGTAACTGTTATGCCGCTTAATTTTGACCTGTATTTGTCAATAAAATCAGCCAGCCTTAACATATCCTGCTCTGCACCCTGCACATATAATGCACCATCTGGAGCACAAAAATCATTCTGGGGGTCTATTATTAAAAGATGAATTTTCTGCATTTAAATAATCCTTAACTTAAACAACTTTAATATTATACTATGTATATACATAAAAATCAAGTTTGTCACTTTAAAAAAATTACAGTGTAAATAATATTTAGTGGGGCATCCCATTTTTTGTAATGAATTTAAATAACTTACACTTTATTTTTAATCTCTCAAATGTCTTTCTTAACTTTTTAGGCGAGGTATATAGAAC
>CAMWVK010000201.1 GCA_947177675.1 uncultured Mucispirillum sp. | reverse complement strand
AATATATGCAATAATAAGAAATATACCAGCAGTTATAATTATTTTACTGTTTTTAATATTTCAGCTTTCTTTATGGTATGGAGAGAAGTTTTTTAATTTAAATGGATATCTTCATTCTTTTCAGGAATATATAGGTATTAAAAACAGATTTATAAATATATCAAATACTGCATACTGGACACATATTGGTGGCTTTTTATCTGGTGTGATTACAGGTATATTTATTAAACTGGCAGGAAAAATAAAGCAAAAATCAAATAGTGAATAAAGGGAGTTATTATGTGTTTAGGATTTCCAGGATTAATTGAAAAATTAGATATGCATGTGGCAACTGTTGATGTTGCTGGCACTAAAAGAGAGATTTCCACTATATTTTTAGGTGATGATATAAAAGTTGGTGACTGGGTTGTTGTCCATGCTGGGTTTGCTATTTCTAAAATAGATGAAAAAGAAGCAAAAGAAACATTAGAATTTTTACTGGACTATACAGATGAATCCAAACATTCCTTTTAGAGATAAAGAAACTGCTTTAAAAGTAAGCCAGTCTATAAAAAAAGAAGCAGATACTTCTAGAACATATAAAATAATGGAAGTATGCGGCACTCATACTATGGCTGTTGCCCGCTCTGGACTTAGAAGTATGCTGCCTGAAAATGTGGAACTGATTTCTGGTCCAGGTTGTCCTGTATGTGTAACAAGTCAGGGAGAGATTGATTTATTTTTTGAGCTGCTTAATAGCGGTGCAGCAGTTGCAAGTTTTGGTGACTTGCTCCGTATTCCTGGCAGTAATGGGGAAACTCTTATTGATAAAAGAGCTCGTGGAGCAGATGTTAATATTGTATATTCGCCACTTGATACATTAAAGCTGGCAGAAAATAACCCTGATAAACATTATACATTTTTAGGAATTGGCTTTGAAACTACAGCACCAACTATTGCTGCTTTAATTGTGGCAGCAAAAGAGAAATGTTTAAATAATTTATCTGTTTTATCTTTCTGTAAGACAATGCCTGCAGCTTTTGATTTGATATTAAGTGATAAAGAGCTGCATTTAGATGGATTTTTATGTCCTGGTCATGTAACAGCAGTAACAGGTGTGCAGTTATATGAGCCATTAATAAAGGCAGGCAAAGCGGCAGTAGTTGCAGGGTTTGAACCTGTGGAAATGCTTGATGCAGTATATGAAATAGTAAAACAGGCAAATAATCATGATGTTCATATAGTAAATAAATATAGACGAGTTGTGCCTGATGCTGGTAATGCTCAAGCTCGTGCAATACTTGCAAAAGTATTTTATGAAAGCGATGCAGTATGGCGTGGGCTTGGTGAACTTAAAAAAAGCGGGCTTGCAATTAGAGAAGAATATGTTGAATATGATTCATTAAAACGCTTTAACTTACAGCCTAAAAGTATTACAGAAATAAAAGGCTGTAAATGCGGACAGGTATTAACTGGCAAGATTAAACCACAGGAATGTCCACTTTTTGCTAAACGCTGTATTCCAGAAGACCCTGTTGGACCGTGTATGGTTTCTGGGGAAGGAACATGTGCAGCTTATTACAAATTTTTAAGATAGGTGTATTATGGATGATAAAATAGTAACACTTTCCATTGGTGGAGGCGGCAGGCAGACGGCTAATTTTATAAAAGATATAATATTAAAATATTTTGATAATGAAATATTAAATAATCTAGGTGATGCTTCACATGTAGAAACAAGCACAAATTCTGCTTTTACAACAGATTCTTTTGTTATCCGCCCAGAATTTTTTAATGGTGGTAATATTGGCAAGCTTTCTATATGCGGCACAGTTAATGATTTAGCTGTAAGCGGTGCAGAGCCTTTATATTTGTCATTTGCTTTAGTTGTGGCAGAAGGTTACAGTTATGAAAAGCTGGAAAAAATAGTGCAGAGTGCGGCAGTTGAAGCAAAAAAAGCTGGTGTAAAAATTGTATGTGGTGATACAAAGGTTGTAGAGCATGGCGGTATAGATGGTGTTATCATTAATACCTGCGGGTTGGGGAGAGTTATTAAAAATTTAAATGATTTTTCTGCTGTAAAGGATGGCGATAAAGTTATTGTTACATCAGATATTGCTCGTCATGGTATGGCAGTAATGCTTGAAAGGGGGCAGTTTGGTTTTGCAGGTAGTATTGCAAGTGACTGTGCATGCTTAAATAATATGATGAAAAAAGTTTATCCTTATAATTTAAAATTTTGCAGAGATGCTACAAGAGGTGGTATAGCTGCTGTTTTAAATGAGATAGCTGAACAAAGCGGTAAAGGTTTTTTAATAGATGAAGAGAAAATACCATTAAGACAGGATACAGCAGAATTATGCGATACTTTAGGATTTGACCCATTAAGTGTTGCAAATGAAGGTGCTGCTGTTATAATATGCGGTGCTGAAGACTGTGAAAAAGTGCTTGCTGCTTTAAAATCAGTAGAAGAAGGTGCAAGAGCAGAAGTTATTGGAGAAGTTACAAATGATAATAAAGTTGTTTTGAATACAATTTCTGGTGGTAAACGCCATATAGATTTACCACCTGGCGAACTTTTACCTAGAATTTGTTAAGGCAGTTAAAAAATATTATGAATATAAATATAGATTTTGAAAAGGGTGCTGGTTTAGTGCCTGTTATTGTGCAGGAAGCAGATACAAAAGAAGTGCTTATGCAGGCCTATGCAAATAGAGAAGCATTGGAGCTGACACTAAAAGAAGGTTATGCTTATTATTATTCTAGAAGCAGACAATCTTTATGGAAAAAAGGGGAAACTTCAGGGCATCTGCAAAAGATTGTAAAAGTAATGGTAGACTGTGATTATGACTGTCTTTTGTATATAGTTCATCAAACAGGGGCTGCATGTCATACTGGTGAAAAAAGCTGTTTTTTCAGAGAGCTTACAAAATAGATTAAATATATGGAGAGTATGCTTTAATGTCTGATAAATACCATATAGGGCTTGATATTGGTACAAATACTATAAAAGCTGTATTATTAAGCCCTACAAAAACAGGATTTGTTGTTGATAAGTTCTGTAACAATTCATTTGAAGGAGTTGTTACAGAAAATGGTGTAATCAATGATTATGGTGAGCTTGTAAACAGAATATTAGAAACAGTAGATGACTCTTTTCCTGTCCGATCAGTAGCTATTGCATTAAAAGGCTCATCAGTGCTTGTGCGTAAAATACTTGTAAATAATGACAGTTTAGGTGATTTAAAAGAATTCCGCTGGATAGCAAACCAATATGCCTGTGTAGAGCCTGAAGAAATGTGTATGGATTTTGAAGCACTGCCATCTCAGGATTTATATAATCATACAAATATAGTAATGACTGCAGCTAAAAAAGATACTATAACAGATTTTGTTTCAGTATTAGAATCAGCAAAATTACAGCCTTATGCTATTGAAGCAGAAGCAATGTCAATAGTCCGTCTTTTTAGAGCCCTTAAAAAAACAAGTCATGCAGAAGTACAGCTTATTTTACATGTGGGTTATATTGGTTCTTTTGTTATTCTTGTAAAAAATGGTTTTTTTGATTACTGCAGAGAGGTAAGCCGCGGTGGCAAATATTTTACTGACCTTATTAAGCATGATTTAGATGTAGATAATGAAACTGCTGAAAAAATAAAGATAAACCCAGCTGAACATTCTGACCCAGAAAAAGTCCGCACAACACTGGACAGGATTTTTTCCATAGAATATATTCAAGAAATAGATTATGTATTAAAATTTTATCTTTTAAGGGGCGGTTCTCTGCCTCACCATATATATCTTTCAGGTGGTGCATGCCAGACTTTTGGGCTTGAAAAAGCTCTGCGTGAAACATACAGTGTTCCTGTTGAATATCTTGACCCTTGGGAGTTTATAGTTCTTCCAGAAAATACAGGTAAAGTGCAGCAGACAGATAAATACAGCTATTCTGTGGTGTTAGGTCTTGCACTGCATGGGCTGGTATATTAATTATATGAAATTATTCTTATATTTATGTATTATTTTTATGGCTTCATCTTGTGCAATAAGTCAGAAAAATGAATGTATTTCATCATCTCTTTTAATAAGCAGAGATAATGATAATATTAATATTTTAATGCAGGATAACGGTTGTAAATATACAATACGCAAAATGCCTGAAAATATTTGGAAAATAGGAGTTGAAAATGGCTCATTTGCTGCATTTACTCCGCGGGCTGAAAAGAGTGCCAAAAAAGCTCTGCCAGTGATTAAAAAAAATGATAAAGAGATACTTTTATT
>CAMWVK010000200.1 GCA_947177675.1 uncultured Mucispirillum sp. | reverse complement strand
CTTCATAACTGTAAATTTGCTAATTTTATAAGACATAATGTTTTATTTTGCAAACACTAATACATCTATTCGTCTTGCCCCTGCCTTATAAAGCTCATTTACACATTCATTAATTGTAGCACCAGTTGTCAATATATCATCTACAAGAAGAATATTTTTTACATTATCTTTAAACTTTTTGCAGTAAAATGCTTTTTTCACATTTTCTTTTCTATCTGCTCTTAAAATATGTGACTGAAATTTAGTATAACGAACTCTTTTAAGGTTATGTAAAACTGGCACATTTAATTTATATGCAGTATATTCTGATAAAATATCTGCAGGGTGGTAAAATCTGACAAAATGCCTTAAAAAATGGCTAGGAACAGTAACTATACCATCATACTGTGTTACAAAATTTGGAAGATAAATTAACTGCTTTAATGTGTATTTCAGTCTGATATTATAGTGAAATTTCATTTGCAGGATTATACTTCGGACTACTTTATCATAGTGGTATAAAGCATAAATATTAGTTATTCTTTTAGAAAGTTTTCCTTTGCACATGTAGCAGGAAACCCCAGACCGTGATAAAGGAAACCCGCATTTACCACAAAAATAATTAAATGGATGCAGCAAAGATATACATTCATCACAAAGGGCAGCACTAATGGCAGCTGCCCCGCAACATGCAGGGCATTTGCCAAAAAATATTTCATTAAGCATAATTTAAGCTAAAAGGCTTTCTCCAGTCATTTCTTTAGGTTGAGCAATATTTAACACTTGTAATATTGTTGGTGCAATATCTGCCAGCTTGCCATGAGTGCCGTTTAAATTGCCTTTATAGTTATATACTGCAAAAACTACTGGGTTTAATGTGTGGGCTGTATGAGGCTGGTTATTTTCATAATCCCACATTTGCTCAGAGTTGCCATGGTCTGCTGTAACAAAAAGAACAGCATTCATATCACGAGCTGTCTGCATAACTTTGCCTAAACATTCATCTACTGCTTTGCAGGCATTTACAGCAGCTTCCTCTACACCAGTATGGCCTACCATATCAGGATTGGCAAAGTTCATAATGACCACATCTATATCGCCTTTTCTAAAAAGCTCTTCAAATTTTGATTCTACTTCATATACGCTCATCTGCGGTTTTAAATCATAAGTAGCAACATCTCTTGGAGAGGCAATTAATGCTCTTTCTTCATTTTTAAATGGCTCTTCTCTGCCACCGTTAAAGAAATATGTTACATGAGCATATTTTTCAGTTTCTGCAATTCTTAACTGTTTTAAACCGCTGTTACTGATAATTTCACCTAAAATATTTACTAAATCTTCAGGCGGGTATGCAATAGGCAGTCCAAAAGATTTTTCATATTCTGTCATAGTAACAACATTAAGTTTTGGTTTTTTACCACGGTCAAATCCGTCAAAATTATCTTGTATCATAATGCTTACAATTTCACGAACTCTGTCTGCTCTGAAATTCATCATAAATACATTATCGCCGTCTTTTAATGTGCCATCCACTCCTGTAATTTTTACTGGTTTCACAAATTCATCAGTTTCTGTACCTGCTTTCATAGCATCTACTGGTGTTTCCGCCTCGCTTTCTCCTATTCCGTTACGGAGTAAATTCCATGCTTTTTCTACCCTGTCCCAGCGTTTATCTCTATCCATAGCATAAAATCTACCTGTAATATCAGCTATTTTACCAGCATTATTTTCTTTTAGGAAGTTATCTAAATCTGTAATATATCCTAAACCGCTGTTAGGTGGAGTATCTCTGCCATCAGTAAAAGCATGAATATATACTTCTTTTATGCCATACTCTTTAGCTATTAAGCATATACCTTTAAAATGCTCTATATGGGAATGAACACCGCCGTCAGATATAAGTCCTAAAAGATGAAGTCTGCCGCTGCCGTTTTTAGTATCTTCCATTAATTTTTTAATTACAGGGTTGTTTTTTGCTCCACCTGCTTTAATATCATTGGAAATACGAAGCAAATCTTGATATACAATACGACCTGCACCTATATTTGTGTGCCCTACTTCTGAATTACCCATTTGACCGCTTGGAAGTCCAACTCGTTCTTCAGAAGCATCAATTAATGTCCATTTATTATCCTGCATAAGTGATTTAAAATTAACCGGATTTGCCGCTGATACTGCATTATGGTCAGTATCTTTTCTATAGCCCCAGCCGTCAAGAATAAGAAGAATTACTTTTTGTTTATCCATTATCTTCTCCTTTTTAATAGATTTTATAAATTTTAGTGTAGATTATTAAAAAATACAAGATAATTTTATAAAAGCCTGCATAATCAATACAATTTATACAAAAAAGGCACTAATTAAAAAATTAGTGCCTTTACATATTATATTATAAACTTAATACAAAATATTAAGATACACTGTCATAATCATAAGTTAAAGATATGGAAGAATCGCTGATTGATTTATGTATAAAATAAATATAATATTTGTCTCCAGAACCTTCATTTGTCTTTATAAGTATGTAGTTTTTCCTAAACTGTACACCTATCATAAACCTATTAATAATGCCATACTCTTTTAAGTATGAAATATCCTGCTTCTTGTTTTTAATTTCTTTTATTTTATTCTCAAACTCTGATTTTACAAACTTACTTGCTTCTGCTAACTTTTCATAAGATGCATCTGCAATATTTTGTATTACATCTTTATATATGCTTTCCATTGTGGCACTGCTGCTAAAATCACATTGATAAGTATTCCACACAGCCAGATAAAATCCCTCATCTTCTGCATCGGATAATTTCCTGCAGTCTGCACCTTTTAGATTTTCCACATCAAATGCATATACCTGAAATGCTGTTAAGATAAATAATAATAATAAAATTTTTTTTATCATTTTTATCCTCCCTATATACTTTATTCAATTTATTATACTTTTATAAAAACAAACCCTTCTTTACACACAGGCTGTTTACAATGTTTTTATTAAAGCTCTATTATTTTATAGTGTGTAATACATTTATAATTTTAGGCATATACATTTTATCTAAAAACAGTATATTTTTTAAAAATGATTTTTCTTTCATACCAGCCACCCTTATTTATCTTAAAATTTTAGTGTTGCAAATAAATCTTCCAGTGTTTCTGCCCTTCTAATCATTTCCACTGAGCCATCCTGTTTTAAAAGCAGTTCGCTGGAGCGAAGTTTACCATTATAGTTAAAGCCCATTGCATGACCATGAGCACCTGTATCATGAATAACTATAATATCGCCTGTTTCTATTTTTGGCAGTTTCCTGTCCACTGCAAATTTATCATTATTTTCACAAAGTGAGCCGCAAACATCATACACATAATCACATGGTGCATTTTCTTTGCCCATAACTGTAATATGATGATAAGCACCATATAAAGCTGGACGCATTAAGTTTGCCATACAGGCATCAAGACCAATATATTCTTTATAAATATGTTTTTCATGAATTGCTTTTGTAACAAGATAACCATAAGGGCCAGTTATTGCTCTGCCTAACTCAAAATATATTTTTGGATTATAACCTAATATGTTAAATACGGCATCATAAGCTTTTTTAATGCGTGCAGATAAATCTACCCACTCTATTCTATCCTGCTCTATCTTATAAGGGATACCAACACCACCGCCAAGATTTATAAACTCCATTTCAATGCCTGTTTCTTTATAAATATCTGCAGCAAGCTGAAAAAGGATAATGGCTGTTTCTGCAAAATATTCTGGATTTAATTCATTTGATGCAACCATTGTATGCATTGCAAAGCGTTTCACACCTTTTTCTTTTGATATTTTATAAGCATCTATCATCTGCTGTCTTGTTAAACCGTATTTTGCTTCCTGAGGTTTGCCTATAATATCGTTACCGCCTTTTAATGGACCAGGGTTATATCTAAAACATAAAAGCTCTGGAAGATGACCAAGAGATTGTTCTAAAAATTCAATATGTGTTATATCATCAAGGTTAATAACTGCACCTATTTCATAAGCTTTTTTAAATTCATGAGCTGGTGTATCGTTAGAAGTAAACATAATATTTTCGCCCCTGATGCCAGCCATTTCTGCTAAATAAAGCTCTGCAATAGATGAACAGTCTGCACCAATACCTAAATCTGCTAAAAGTTTTAAAATTGCAGGGTTAGGGAGAGCTTTTACTGCAAAATATTCTTTAAAACCTGATGCCCATTTAAATGCATCAAGAAATGCTTTTGCATTATCTAATATTGCTTTTTCATCATATATATGAAAAGGGGTAGGATATTTT
>CAMWVK010000199.1 GCA_947177675.1 uncultured Mucispirillum sp. | reverse complement strand
AAAATTCTACACCATTATCTACTGTTATACTTTTGAAGATTAGGCTGAATTTATCTTTATATCCTCTTTCTAACTTATCTAATGCTGCTATTATACTTTTCTGGGTTTTATCTCTTAACTTTATTATTATCTCAAACTGTAATACCCGTTCTGTAAGCATAAGCAGGGCTGTTCTACCATCCTTCTTGCCCAATACTGACATTCTAGAACAGTTGCCAAATAGTCGCTAATTTAATTCAAACGAATACTATTATATGCTTATGGCTCTAGGTATTGTTATAAGCAATCCTTGGCTTACTTTTACCTTGTTTACTACATTATCTATATTTTATACTTTCTAATATACCTAATGATATATATTTATATGCTGCGAAACTCTACTGTCCCTCACTTAATTTCTCGGTATATCGTGCTTATATGTCTGCATAATTGATTTTCTATTTCACTTATCTTTATATTCAGTTTTAATAATATTTCTAGTTTATAGCACTCGGATGCACTTAAGTGTTTATTTTTTTGCTTTTTTATTGTAGTATTTATTTGTGGTTGTTATCTCCTTTATTTTATTTTTTAGCTAAAAAATAGTATTTTATTCAATGAGTTTTAACAACCTCTTTTTATTTATTCTTTTTTTGCAATCGTTTTTAGATTTTATAGTCCCTTTGATAAATAATATTTATGCTACCACTTTTTTATTTTTTGTGTTAGTATAAATGATAATTGATTAAATATTATTTTAGCGAGGTCAGCTATGTACGAAAAATGGAAAGAACAGTATGAAAAAACAATCAGTAAATTTCCTGAGCGTAAAAAAGTTTTTAAAACTACTTCTGGATATGTTGTAAAACCTTTCTACACTCCAGCAGATATTCCTGATTTTGATTACGAAAAAAAACTTGGCTATCCAAGTATTTATCCACTTACAAGAGGTGTGCAGCCTACTATGTACCGCGGCCGTTTTTGGACAATGCGTCAGTATGCAGGCTTTGCAACAGCAGAAGAATCTAATAAAAGATACAGATATCTGCTTGATCAGGGAACTACAGGTCTTTCTGTAGCTTTTGACCTGCCAACTCAAATAGGTTACGATTCCGATGACCATATGGCTGCAGGGGAAGTTGGTAAAGTTGGTGTTGCTATTGACTCTCTTGCTGATATGGAAATATTATTCAATAGTATTCCACTTGATAAAGTTTCTACATCTATGACTATTAATGCAACAGCTTCATACCTTTTATCATGCTATATTGCAGTTGGTGAAAAACAAGGGGTTTCTTCTGATAAATTAGCAGGAACTATCCAAAACGATATATTAAAAGAATATATGGCTCGTGGAACATACCGTTTTCCGCCTACTCAGTCTATGAGATTAATCACTGATATTTTCTCTTTCTGCAAAGATAATGTTCCTTTATGGAATACTATCAGTATCAGCGGCTATCACATTAGGGAAGCAGGAAGTGATGCTGTTCAGGAAGTAGCATTTACTCTTGCAGACGGTATTGCTTATGTTGATGCAGCTATTAAAGCAGGACTTGATGTTGATGATTTTGCAGGCAGACTTTCTTTCTTCTTTAACTGTCATAATAACTTCATTGAAGAAGTTGCAAAATTCAGAGCAGCTAGAAGAATGTGGGCAAAAATTATGACAGAACGCTTTAAAGCTAAAAAACCAAAATCTACTATGCTTCGTTTCCATACACAAACAGCTGGCTCAACATTAACAGCCCAGCAGCCACAAAACAATATTGTGCGTGTTGCACTGCAAACATTAGCAGCATGTATGGGTGGCACACAATCTCTGCACACTAACTCTTATGATGAAGCACTTGCTCTTCCTACAGAAGAATCTGTTCGTATTGCATTAAGAACTCAGCAAATTGTTGCAAACGAATCTGGTGCAGCAGATACTATTGACCCGCTTGCTGGTGCTTATATGTTAGAAGCTATGACTGATGATATAGAAAAACGCGCATTTGAATATATCCAAAAAATTGATGACCTTGGCGGTATGATGCGTGCCATTGAACAGGGCTTCCCACAAAGAGAAATCCAAAACAGTGCTTATGAATACCAAAAAGCTATAGAAAAAGAAGATTTAATTATTGTTGGTGTTAATAAATATCATATAGATGAAGAACCACCTAAAGGTCTTTTAAAAATTGATTCTTCTGTTGAAGTAAGCCAAAAAGCAAAACTTAAAAAATTAAGAGAGACTCGTGATAATGATGCAGTTAAAAGAGCTCTTGCTGAATTAACAGAAACTGCAAAAACAAACGAAAACTTAATGCCAAAAATCTTAAATGCAGTTAAAACTTATGCTACTCTTGGCGAAACAATCAATGCTTTGAAAGAAGTATTTGGTGAATATCAAGAAAACATCGTATTATAAAATTAAAAGCCTTTCTGCAAATGCAGAAAGGCATATTTATATCTATATATAATATATTTATTAATTAGCTCTGTTTTTAGGCATTCTTTTAAAACACACATTAAATCTTGATATACTTTAACAATATATTATTCTGTAATAATAGTTTATGGTATATTTGGCTTATCAATGAACTTCTGGATATATGTCAGCTGGTATTGTTATACCAAGAGAATCTGCAATATACTGTTTAAGGCTGTCTTCAGTAATTGCATTTGTTGCAGGGTCTCTAAGACTTGCTGCAAGCTCACCAAAAACACTGCTGAAACTGTCCTGTCCCAGTAAATCACCAAGCATTGCTGCTGCATCTTCTGAAAGTTTAAGTCCGCTGTCTAAATTATAAATAAATAAATTATATTCCCTTAAAAATGCAGGTAAACCAAGCCCTACAACAGTTGTATTAACCTCCTCCTTCTTGCCAAAGTCTGTAAGACCTTTTTTTGTAAGCTCTAAAACACTAGCACCGCCGCCGCTGGCATTTAAAATCATAGCACTAAGATTTACTATTGTGCCCATAGTACCTGCAAGACCACATAGTGTAAGGTTAGTATTATTTAAGGCAAGATTATCTTTTGCAAGCTCAAACTTATAATCTGTGCATATTTCAATAGCTTTTGAATACTGAGTATGCAGATATTCCGCTGTATTTATATCTATTACTTTATAGCCAATAACAGCTGCCGCTGTTTCATAAATATCATTGCCACCAGTCTGCAATACACTGTTAAGTCCTTTTACAATATCAAAACCACTGCAGGCAAGCACCGCACTAACATATCTATATAAATCATCTTGGCCGAGAGCTTCCCCAGAATGAAGGTAAGCATCATAATGCCCAATAATAACATCACATTCATTTTTTAAAAAACTAAAATCAAAATCATCTATTGTGCCTTCTTTAGAACTGGTATTTTCTGCTCCTGAATATATACTTTCTCCACAGCCAGTTATAACCATAGATATAACTATTAATAACACACCAAGATATTTATTCATTATATTCTCCAAAAACATTATAATACATATCGTATTTTTTATCAACTACTTTAATATATCATCAGTATTTAAAATTTAATTTAATGCTTGAAAAAAAATTTACAATTATATAAATTAAAGTATATTTTTAAAGAGGATATTATGGGACAATTAATCAGCACAAGTGATTTTATAGAACTGCTTATATATTTTGCAGTATTTATTGGTATATCAATTTATTCTGTTTTCAAAACAAAAAAGAAAAATTCAAATCAGAATGATGATGATATTGTTACTCAAAAAACTATTAAAAATAATGCACCTATTCAGACAAACTGGAAAAGTAATAGAAAAAACAATTATCCTTATCAAATAAACAGAAGTAAAAACAGCAACCCAATTTTTGGAAACCATGCAACTAACATTAGCTATATACGCATATTTATGGTTATCTTATCTTTGGCGGTTATTGCAGTATTACTTATCAACATTATAGATTTATTATTAAATGGTTAATTTTAAATAATGTATTATGCAGTAAAAAAAGGCAGAGAAACTGGTATATTTAAAAGCTGGGCAGAATGTCAGAAACAGATTATAAATTTTAGTGGTGCAATATATAAAAAATTTACAAAATTAAGCGATGCTGAAAATTTTTTAAATGATGATATAGAAAAAGAAACAACAGGTAAAGGTTTATCAGGTCTGCATGCCTATATTGATGGCAGTTTTTCTGACAAACTGCAGGAAACTGGTTATGGTGCTGTTATTTTATATAATGAAGAGATAATACATACAATAAAAGGCAGCAGTAAGAAATATATAGATATGCGAAATGTGGCAGGAGAACTTTTTGCAGCTGCTGTATCTGTAAAATGGGCAGT
>CAMWVK010000198.1 GCA_947177675.1 uncultured Mucispirillum sp. | reverse complement strand
ATATATAATGGAGGAATAAAACTATGGCAGGTCATAGTAAGTGGGCGAATATTAAGCATAGAAAAGAAGCTCAGGATAATAAAAAAGGTAAGATTTTTACTAAAATAGCAAGAGAATTAACTGTTGCTGCAAAAATCGGTGGTGGCGACCCTGCATCCAACTCTCGTCTTCGTTTAGCTTTGGATAAAGCACGAGCTGCAAATATGCCAAAAGATAATGTGGAAAGAGCAATTAAAAAAGGAACAGGTGAAGGTAACGACCAGATATTTGAAGATATTACTTATGAAGGATATGCTCCCGGTGGTGTTGGTATTTTAGTAAAAACTCTTACAGATAACAGAAATAGAACTATTATGGAAGTGCGTACTGTTATTACTAAAAGAGGCGGCTCTATGGCTGAGGCTGGCTCAGTTGCCTGGCAGTTTGAAAATAAAGGTATTATAGAAGTGCCAGTTACTGCATGCTCTGAAGATGATATTATGAACCATGCATTAGAATCAGGTGCAGAAGATGTGGTAATAGACGGCGATATTTATTCTATCATTACAGAGCCGTCTGAATTTGAAAGTGTAAAAAAACATTTAGAAGATAATAATATACAAATAGACTTTGCAGAGCTTTCTATGAAACCTAAAACTACAATAGATGTAGAAGGCGAAGCAGCTAAAAAATTAATAGCACTTGTTGAAGCATTAGAAGATTTAGATGATGTGCAGGAAGTTTACGGCAATTATAAAATAGATGATTCTGTATTTGATGAGCTTTAATATACTATGATTTTTATGGGAATAGATCCGGGGCTTAATAAGACAGGTGTGGGTATTGTTTATGCAGATAAAAAAAAAGTAGAATATATTTCCCACCGTCTTATAAAGACAAAAGCCAGTGACCCGCTGCCATTTCGGCTTGGTGCATTAATCAGTGGTATGGCAGAGCTGGCTTTAGAATATAAGCCAGATATGGGTGCAATAGAAGATATTTTCCACTCAGTTAATGCAAAAAGTGCATTGCTTTTAGGTCAAGCCAGAGGTGCTTTAATTGCTGCTATGATAGCACACGATATACCAGTTAAGGAATTTACCGCATTACAGATAAAAAAAGCTGTTACGGGCTATGGCAAGGCAGAAAAAGAGCAGGTAAAAAAACTGGTAGAATTACAGTTAAATATTGTTGTAAAAGGCGGTGTGCCTTTAGATGTTACAGACGCACTTGCATGTGCATTATGTCTTGCTTATAATGAAACAAGAAGTATTATAATATAGTGCTATAAAGGGGGTATTCCTTTTGATTTATAAAATAAAAGGGGTAATACTAGAAAAAGATACAAATATTATTGTTGTTGATACTGGGGGCATAGCTTATGAAGCTGCATGTTCACTTGCTACATATTCATCTGTTGGAAATATTGGCGATATATGCGAGCTTTATACTTATATGGCTATCCGAGAAGACGGCATATATTTATATGGATTTGCAACAAAAGAAGAAAAACGGTTATTTTTAATGCTTACATCAGTTTCTAGTATTGGTCCTAAAATGGCAGTAAAAATTTTAGGCGGCATAGGCTGCGAAAGTCTTATTTCTGCCATCTCATCAAAAGATTATCAAATGCTTTCAGCAATTCCGGGTATTGGTAAAAAAACTGCTGAAAGGATAGTTGTGGAATTGAAAGATAAATTTGAAAGCCAGCAGGTTGTTTATGCACCACAGGATATAAGAGAAGAAGTTGTTGGTGCATTAATCAACTTAGGCTATAAAATACCAGAAAGCAGAAAAGCTGTTGAAAAATGCAGTCCAAATGATGATTTTGAAACAGTTTTAAAAAATGCTCTGCAGCTTTTATCAGGTAAAAAATAATGAAAGAAACAGAAATATATGGCATATCAGAAACAAGTGAGGATAAGCTTGGAGCCCTTCGTCCTGAATCCTTTGATGATTATACAGGGCAGAAAAAAGTTATAGAAAACTTGAAAGTATATGTAAAAGCAGCAAAGGAAAGAGGGGACAGCCTTGACCACTGCCTTTTTTACGGTCCCCCAGGTCTTGGAAAAACTACTCTTGCAAATATAATTGCTCATGAGCTGGGGGTAAATATTACTGTAACAAGCGGCCCCGCAATAGAAAAATCTGGTGATTTAGCAGCACTTTTAACTAACCTGACACCTAGACAGGTGCTTTTTATTGATGAGATACACAGGCTTCATTCAAGTGTGGAAGAAATATTATATCCTGCTATGGAAGATTTTAAGCTTGATTTACTAATAGGTCAGGGACCGGGTGCAAGAAGTATGCGGATAGATTTGCCAAAATTTACCCTTGTTGGTGCAACTACTCGTGCAGGGCTTTTAACTTCTCCACTTAGGGACAGGTTTGGTATGATTATCCGCCTTGAATTTTACCACGATGAAGAACTTGCTCAAATTATTACCCGCGGTGCTGGTCTTTTAAATACTCCCATAGAAAAAAGAGCAGCTTTAGAAATAGCTAAATGCAGTCGCGGCACTCCACGGATATCTCATAGAATACTTAGAAGAATGAGAGATTTTGCCCATGTATTTAATAACGGCGTAATATCTCTTGATATTGCTTATGATGGTCTTAAACGCCTTGAAATAGATAATGCAGGTCTTGATGCAAATGATAGAAGACTTTTAATGACTATAATAGAAAAATATAATGGCGGTCCTGTAGGTTTAGAAACATTAGCTGCTGCAACAAGTGAAGAAAAAGACACTATAGAAGATGTTATAGAGCCATTTTTAATATATAAAGGGTTTATTAAAAAAACTCCAAGGGGCAGGGTAGCATCTAAAATGACTTATGACCATTTAGGTGTCCGATATAATCATAAAACTTCTATTGAAGAATTTTTGGAAGATGAATAATGGCAAAATTAAAAACAACTTTTGTATGCCAAAACTGTGGTGCAGTCCAGTCTAAATGGATGGGAAAATGCCCAGAGTGTAATGAATGGAATTCGCTGGTAGAAGAAGTTGTTGAAAAACAGTCATCATCAAAATCAAATTATGCACAAAACTACATTCCTAAAAATACCCCTGTTATTTTATCAAATGTAGCAGGCATAGAAACTCACCGCTTTGAAACAGGCATAAAAGAATTAGACCAGGTATTAGGTGGCGGTATAGTTAAAGGTTCTGTTGTTTTAATAGGTGGTGAGCCGGGTATTGGCAAATCTACTGTTATATTGCAGGTTGCAGGTATATTGAATAGAAAGAATAAAAAAGTGCTTTATGTATCAGGTGAAGAATCACCATCACAAATCCGTATGCGTGCAGACAGGCTTAATGTAATGGCAGAAAATTTAGAACTGCTTGCGACCACTTCTTTTGAAGATGTGCTTTCTGCAGCATCATTAAAGCAGTATGATTATTTAATAATAGATTCTATACAGACAATAACAAGTGAAGAAATTATATCAGGGGGCGGAGCGGTAGGGCAAATCCGCCATGTAACATATAGATTAGTTGAGCTTGCAAAAAGCACTGGTCTTACTGTCTTTATAATAGGGCAGGTTACAAAAGACGGCAATATTGCAGGGCCAAAAGTATTAGAGCATTTAGTGGATACTGTCCTTTACTTTGAAGGCGATTATTCAAGGGGAGTTCGTATTCTGCGTTCAGTAAAAAACAGGTTTGGCTCAACTGATGAGGTTGGTATTTTTGAAATGAGCCAATCTGGCTTAATAGAAGCAGGGGATAGAGCCTTTTTTGATAAAGACAGTGTAGAAGCAAGCGGAAAAGTAATTTGCCCAGTATTAGAAGGCACAAGACCCTTTTTAATAGAAATACAGGCACTTGTGGCTCCAACATTTTTTCAATACCCTAAAAGAAATGCAACAGGATATGATAATAACAGGCTTGCAATGCTTATTGCTATTTTAGAAAAAAAAGGCGGTCTAAATTTATCTGGAGCAGATATTTACTTAAATATTGCAGGCGGTATTAAGATAAATGAACCAAGTGCAGATTTAGCAGTATGTGCGGCACTTATTTCTTCCTTTAAAGATAAACCAGTGCCATATACAATGGCTTTTGCTGGGGAAGTAGGCTTAACTGGGGAAATCCGTTCTGTTTCTAATATACAGGGCAGAATAAATGAATGTGCAAGGTTTGGAGTGGAAACTTTATATGCTAATATAAAAGATGAAAAATGCAGAAATATAAAATTAGTTAATGTAAAAAATATTGCGGATTTATTAAAACATTAAGAGGTAGTAAATATTATGACACTAGTAGAATTTATGCTTTACAGTGATATATCTGAAAACGTATC